>NZ_JACVVF010000019.1:0-95546 GCF_016648095.1 Pseudomonas sp. S32 | reverse complement strand
ATCGAGCGCCGCCCGCGCGGCGCATCGCGAGCTGCGCTCGCTCCTACGTCTGTTTCGGGCCAGTAACGCCTGTAACAGGCGCGCGCGACCGCCCGATTTGAACGACGCGATATCGAGCGGATCCCCAAAGCGTTCGCGCACAAATCCCACAGGAATAATTGGCCTGAAACAAACGTAGGAGCGAGCGCCAGCATCGCGATGCGCCGCGCGGGCGGCGCTCGATCTCACAGGCGCTGCACAACCCAAGGCATGCACCTGACGCCCAGATGCCCGACCCCTTCACCCCACAAACCGGGCCTGCCGCCGCCGTACTTCCTCGCGCACCGCCGGAATCACCCAGCGCCCGTAATCCACCGTGTCATACAGCGGGTCATAACCCCGGTTGAGAAAAGTGGTCACGCCCAGGTCGACATAATCGAGCAACGCCTGGGCCACGGTCTCCGGCGTGCCCACCAACGCGGTGGTATCGCCATAGGCGCCCACCGCAGTCGCCGTCGGCATCCACAACGCGCGGTCATGCCGGTCGGCGCGGGCGGCGGCAGCCAGCAGGCGTTCGGAGCCGGTGCCCTTGATTCGCTTCTGCCAAGGGCTGTCCGCCGCAAACTGCGGGTTGGCCTTTATCTGCGCGAGGATCTGTTCGGCCCGCTGCCAGGCCTGTTCCTCGGTGGCACCCAAAATCAGCCGCACCGACAAACTGACCCTCGGCGTAGCCACGCCTGCGGCGTTCGCGGCAGCTTTGAGTTTGCCGATCTGCTCGGCCACACCGCTCAGCGGCTCTCCCCACAGGGCGTACAGGTCCGCATGCTTGACGGCAATCTGGTAGGCGATGTCGGACGAACCTCCGAAGGAAATCGGGATATGCGGCTGTTGCAGCGGCTTCACCGGTGAAAAGGCACCCTTGATGTTGAAGTAGCGGCCTTCGAAGTCGAACGGCTCTTCGGCGGTCCAGGTGCGACGGACAATCTCCAGGTATTCGTCGGTACGCCGGTAGCGCTCGGTCTTGTCCAGCAGGGTGTCACCCTCTTGCGGCTCGGCGGTGATACCGGTGATGGCATGCAGGCGGATGCGCCCGCCGCCGGTGGTGTGGTCGAGGGTGGCGAATGCCCGTGCAGCCACGGTCGGCGCGGTCAGGGCCGGGCGGTGGGCAATCATGAAACCAAGGCCTTCGGTGTGCGCGGCAGCATACGCGGCTATCTGCAGGCTGTCGGCGCTGCCCGGGCCGCTGGCGATCAGTACCCGGTCGAAGCCGGCATGTTCATGGGCGCGGGCGTGGTGCCGGATGAACGGCAGGTCGAAGTCGGGTGTGCGTACGCCACGGGTCTCGGACCACTGGCGGGGGAAGATCATGCCGACAAATTCAATGGACATGGTGCAAGCCTTTCAGGTTTAGGGTGATCAGAACTGGTAATCGACCTGGGCCAGCAACGTGCGGCCCGGCATCGGTTGCAGGAAGGTATTGGTGGAACCGGCCAGGCCACTGACGAAATTCAGCTCGTCGGTGACGTTAAGCATGCGCACCGTCACGCCCCATTGCGGCTGGCGGTAGTACACGGCAAGGTCGAGGTTGTATTCGTCCGGCACTTTCACCGTCTTGCTCAGGTTCAGGTACCAGCTGCTGGTCCACCAGCCGGAAAGCTCGACGCCAAAGCCTGAGTCGAAGCGGTAGTCGACATACCCGCCGGCGTTGTATTCGGGGATCTGCACGGCATCGAACTTGCCGGACGGGCGCTGGTTGAGGCTGTTGTTGTCGCCGAACACGGTGCCGTTGTCGGGGATGAACCCGGCCGAGGCGAACCCGGCCTGGCTGGTGAACTCGTTGTAGGCGCTGATTCGGCTGAGGTTGAGGCCGCTGCGCAAGTTCTGGTCCTGGTAGCGCAGGGTGGCTTCCCAGCCTTTGACGATCAGCCGGGCGATATTGTTGTTGCTGTCTGGCGACTGGTCGCGGGCTTGCTTGTAGGCGGCCAGGGTGAGGAACAGCTGGTCGGGCACAGCCTCCACTTTCAAACCCACCTCATGCAACACGCTCAAGCTCTCGAAGGCCAGCGGGTTGAGCTGGTTGGCCCCCGTGCCGCTGCCCCAACCCAGGCCGTTGGTGAAGAAGCCGGTATTCACCGCCAGCGAGCGGTCGAAGGTGTAGTACAGTGTGCTGTTTTCAGTGGGTTTGAAATAGGGGCTGACCTGCACCGAGAACAGCCGGTAGTTGTCCGAGTCCTTGCGCGGGTTGCCGCCGGGCAGCACGAAGGGGTTTTCGATACGGGCGTCGATCCAGCTGCGGCTGGCACCCACGTTCAGGCCCACGCGTTCGCCCAGGCGCAGGTTGTGCTGGCTGAACAGGGTCTTGGTGGTCCAGGTGCTGTCGGCGGTGTAGGGCGCCACTGATTCGGCATACAGGCCATGCCCGGCCGGGTACATGGCGGGCAGGTTGAGCCAGCCGTAGTAGTTGGAAAATTGCGGCACGCCGGGTTGGCCGATCCAGGCAGCGTTGCCACCGACGGGGTTGCGGCCGCCCAGGCCGAGCAAGTCGCCTGGATTTTTCAGGGTGGGGTCGAGGGTCAGGTCATAGGCGTTGATGGTGCTGCCGAAGTTGTTGTTGGCGGCGATCGACTCGTTGCGCTCGCGGCGGTAGATCAGCCCGGTGTTGCTGTCGTCGATCAAGGTCAGGTCGCCCAGCTGAAATTGGCCACGGGCGCGGAACTCGAAGCGGTTGTCGAAGATGTCGTCCTTGCCCTGCACCTGGAATGCCCCGACGGCATCGGTGGTGTCGGTGGAGTGCTGGTAGAAGGTGCTGTTGGCCAGGGTGATCGACGGGGTCAGGTCCCCTTCGACCCGCAACTGCGTGGTAAAGCGCCGCGAGCGGTTCTCGTCCTGCGTGCGCTGGCCGGTTTGTGACGATAAGGAGGTCAGGCCGTTGCCTGCCAGCGATGGGTCGTAGACCCAGCCGCGCAGGCTGCCAGGGTTGGCCTGGGTGTTGGGCGACGCGCCCTGGAAGCTGCCGTTGACCACCTGGTACTGACCCTGGGCATTGCGCTGGCGCTGCACCCAGCCGAGCACCTGCGCATCGGCAGCGCCCGAGGACAGCACTGGCGACCACAGGGTATTGCCGTTCTGGATGATGGGTGTGGCGCGGCCGGCGGAGTACTTGCCGTGGTCGACCAGGTCCTGGGTGGCGCGGTTCCAGCCGTGGGTGATGTTGTAGTCGTAGTAGTCGTCGTAGGCGGCGTTCCAGTCCACCCGCAGGTTGTCGTTGCGCCAGGCGAGGGCACCGTAGAAAGCGTCGAAGTTGTTCTCGACGTTGTCGTAGAAGTCCTCCTGGCGCTGGCGGGTGATGCTCACCCGGTAAGCCAGGTTGTCCGTCAGCGGGCCGGTGTTGTCGATGCTGAACTTGGTGGCATCGCGTGATTCGCCATCGGGGATCCAGCTGCCGATTTCGCCGCTGAGCTTGGTGCGGAAACGGTTGAAGTCGGGCTTCTTGCTCAGGTAGTTGACGTAGCCGCCACTGCCGCTGACCGAACCGTAGGTCACCGACGATGGCCCGGCGACGATGTCGGCGCCTTCGTAGGCGTTGAAGTTGGCCGGGTGGCGCACCCCGTAGGCGCGTTGGCCGTCCTGGAACACCTCGGTGTTCTGCCCGCGCATCTGTGGGGCGATGCCGGCGTTCTGGCCGCCGCCGCGGGTGATGCCGGGGGCGTACTTGACCAGGTCGTCGGAACTGCGGATCGGGTCGTTGGCCAGTTGCTCGGCATTGATCTGGCTGACCGAGCGTGGGGTGTCCAGCACCTTGGCTTCCAGGCCGCCGTAGATCGAGGCTGGCGGACGGGTGGGCAGGGCGTCGTCATCGGCCTGCTCGGCCTGCACGGTGACGGTTTGCAGCTGGGTATCTTCGGCGTGGGCCGGCGGCAGGCTGCCGGCCAGAATGGCCAGCGCCAGGGCGCTGGGCTGGAATTTGGGGTGCAGCAAGGTCACGCGGGGCATTGGCTGGGCCTCGTTCAAGAGTAGGAATGTGGGAGAAACGAGGGCGCAGCCGCGCCTGCGGTTATGGGTTGCGGGGATGTACTACACGGTCTCCGTGGGCGCGGGTTCACCCGCGAACACCGGCGCAGCCGGTGCCCTACACCGCGTTGGATTCTTCGCGGCGGTTCGACGCCTCGATAAACCCGCTCCCACAGGGGGAGGGTGTATGGCGCTGGAGGTCAGGTTTTCAGCCACAGGCTCTCGAACCGCCAGGTACTGAACAGCGACTGCTCCGCCTGCGCGCCACCCACGCGGGTGCTGACGCTGTCGAGCAGGTCGGCATACCCCCAGATCAGCATGCCGCCGCGCTCGTACTGAATGCGCTGCGCCCTGTGCACCAGCGCCTTACGCTTTTCCAAGTCTGGCTGGGCCATGGCGGCGAGGAAGGCCTCGCTGAATTCGGGGTCGTGGAAGTGGGTCTTGTTGGCCACCGCGAACGGCGCGTCGGTATGGATGGCACTGGCCAGGTACGGCGCACCGATGCTGCCGCCGGTGCTCAAGGTCCAGTCGTCGCGTTGCGGGCCCTGAAAGGTGGCCAGGTCGACCTGGCGCACGTTGACGGTCACGCCGATGCGCCGGGCCTGTTCGGCCAGCACCAGGGCTGAAGCCAACCCCGGCCCGGGTGTGGTCACCAGTTCCACCTGCAACTGTTCATGGCCTGCTTCGCGCAGCAACTGCGCTGCGCGCTGTGGGTCGTGGGGGCGCGGGCCGATGCTGTGGTCGAAGGTGGGGTCGAACGGTGCATACAGGTCGTTGGCCACCCGGCCCTGGCCATTCAGCGCACGGCGCACCAGTTCCTCGCGGTCGGCCAGCAGGCGAAATGCCTCCCTGACTCGCGGGTCGTTGAATGGCGCCTTGGCAGTGTTCATGTCGAACGACAACCAGTTGCCACTCACCGACTTCAGCAGCCGCAACCGTGGGTCGGCCTGCAGCACCTGCAGGTGTTCGGTGGACATGACGTTGGCCATGTCGATCTGGCCGGCACGCAACGCCGCCAGGCGGCCGGTCTGGTCCTTGAAATCGATGATCTCCAGCTCATCGGCATAGGGCTTGCCAGGTTTGTAGTAGTTGTCGAAACGGGTGAACAGCGAGCGCTGGCCCGGGGTGAAACTTTTCAGTTTGTACGGCCCGGCACCGACCGGGTTGGTGACCGGGTGGTAGTCCACCGGCACGATGCCGCCGAAGTTGACCCAGGTTTCCGGCAGCGGCAGGTAGCTGCGGCCCTCGCGAAAGCCCAGGCGCACGGTGCGGTCGTCCAGCTTGACCAGGTTGTCGCGGTCCACCCAGTGCAGCAGCGCCGCGTAGGGCGAGGCCAGCTGTGGGTCGGTGAGGCGGCGGATGGAGAAGATCAGGTCGTCGGTGTCGATGGTCTTGCCGTGGTGAAATTCCAGCCCCGGTTTCAGCCGCAAGGTCCAGCCGCTGGCGTCGGCGTTGGGCTCGGCGAACTCGGCCAGGGCCAGGCGCGGCTGCATCTGCTCGTCCCATTCCCACAGCTTGCTGTACAGGGCAAAGCCACGCACGATGCCGCTGCCGATGGGCTTGTGGGCGTCGAGGTTGCCGCTCTGGTTGCCGTCGATGATGCCCAGGCGCAGGCGCCCGCCATGGCGAGGCTGGTCGGTGGCGGCATGGGTCGGGCTGTCGGCGGGGCCGCAGCCGGCCAGCAGCCCGCCAGCCAGCACACCGGCGTAGCCAAGAAAGCCGCGCCGACTCAATGGGTAACCGTCCCTGGCCATGGCGTCAGGCTCCGTTGCTGGCGTGCAGTTGCACGGGTTCGGCTGCCGGGCGGGCAAGGGCTGCGCGCTGCGCACGGAAGTGCGGCAGGATGTGCTCGCCGATGCGATAGGCTTCTTCCAGGTGCGGGTAACCGGCGAGGAAGAACAGGTCGACACCGATGCCGTGGTACTCGCGGATGCGTGCCACCACGTTGGCGTAGCTGCCCACCAGCGCACAGCCAGGTGGGACGCCGATGTAGCCGAAACCGGTCCACACATTGGGGTGGATGAAGAAGTCGTCGAACGCCTGTTGCCCGTCCTGGTCGCTGTAGCCGTGCTCGTAGCTCAGCTTGCGCGCCGTGCGCAGGCCGGCGTGGGCGGCGCGGGCCTTGGCCGTGCCCTTGGCCACACCTTCGTCGAAGAAGCGCTTGGCCTCGGCCAGTGCGGCTTGTTCGGTATCGCGGGCGATCACGTCGATGGACAGGCCAAAGCGGATGTCGGTGCGGCCCCACTTCAGCGCTCGGGCGCGGATGTCAGCGATCAGTGCGGCGATCTCGTCCGGGTGCTCTGCACGCATCAGGTAGAAGTCCGCGTGCTTGGCGGCGAACTCGCGCGCTGCCACCGACGAACCGGCGGTGCAGATCAGTGGCAGCTCGGCCTTTTTCAGTGGGCCGCGCAGGCCGCCGCCTTCGGCGCGGTAGTAGGTGCCTTCGTAGTGGAACTGCTCCTTGTGCCAATAGCCGCGTACCACGTCCATGAACTCGGTGGCGCGGGCGTAGCGTTGGTCATGGTCTTCGAAGTCGCCGACTTGGCGCTGGATGGCATCCGAGCCGCCGTTAATGATGTTCCACACCAGGCGGTTGCCGGTGGCGCGCTGGTAGGTTGCGGCCTGCTGCACGGCCACCCACGGGGTGTAGTGATAGGGCTGGAACGCGGTGACGAATTTCAGGGTGCGGGTTTCCCGGGCCAGCAGCGAGCACACCGTCCACGGCTCTTCGCCGGTGGGGGCGTTGACCATCAATGCGCCGCCGAAGCCGTTGATTTCAGCGGCGCGGGCGATTTGACCGAGGTAGTCGATGTAGGTGAAGTGATCACCCACGGCAAACCCCGACACCGCACCGGTGCTGGGCCCGCCCGCATGCCAGTCGCCGCGGTTGCGCGGGTCGCCGGGAAGGAACTGGGTTTCGCCATGCAGGGGCAGGCGGGTGAAGAATTCGATGCTCATGGGCTGGCCTCCTTACTGGACGCTTGGGCTGCAATTGGGGGTGACCGGCTGGCCGCTGATGACCTGGCGGGCGAAGGGGATCGAGTCCTTCAGCGAGGCATTCACCGTTTCGCTGTGGCCCAGGCCCTTGTACAGGTGGCCCTGCACCACCGAGCCGGCCTTGCAGGCGTCCTGCATCAGCGCCACCTGGGTGGCGGCGGCGGGAGTCTTGTCCTCGGCGCCGGTGCCGATGAAGATCGGCTGGGCCAGTTTCAGGGTCGGGTACGACACCTGCGCCAGCCATGGCTTGAGCTGGTCGCCCTGGTAGTCTTTCTTGGCGTTGGCCGGGGTAAGGCCCGTGCCAACCACGTCGCTGACCAGTGCCGACAGGCAGCTGGTGCGCGCCTGTTCGAACAGCGGCAGGGCCTTGTCGGTGTAGAAGTCGCGCGGGTCGATGCTCGGGTCGTACTGCTGCGCAGCCAGCAGGGTGTAGAAGCCATAGGCCAGGGCCGGGTCGACCTTGTCTTGGTCCTGTTCGCCGACATTCTTCGCGCCCACGGTGTAGATCACCCCCGTGCCGATGCTGCCCTTGACGCCCAGCTTGGGCGCATAGGTCGCCGCATAGGCCCCGGCGGCAAAGGCCCCGGCGCCGCCTTGCGACTGGCCAATGATCAGCACCTTGTCGGCCAGCCCCGGTACGCCGGCGACCACGGCCTTGGCGGCATCGAGTATGCCGTAGGCGGCCATGCGGTTGTTCAGCAGCGGGTGGCCGCCCGGCACACCGAGGCCCTGGTAGTCGGTTGCGACAATGGCGTAGCCCTCTTCGAGCCAGCGGTTGAGGTATTGCACGTCGCGGTAGCTGCGGCCAGCCCAGGACGGCGCGCAGATGTCCGCCACGCCGACGGTGCCATGGCCCCAGCTGGCGACCGGCCAGCCGCCTGCCGGGGCCTTGCCTTTAGGAATGAACAGTGCGCCGGACACCACGACGGGGGTCTTGCCGTCGATGCCATCCAGGGAGGTGTACAGAATGCGTTGCGCGCTGGCCGCATTGGGCAGGCTGAGCGCCTGGTCCAGTGGTTCGCTGCGTAGCAGTTTCCCGGGCGTGGCGGGGATGGCCTTGCTCCAGGTGTAGAAGGCCGAGACACGGCCATCGCCCTGTTGCGGGTCGGGTTTGGGCGCGTAGGTTTCGGCGGCCATGGCACCGATGGAAAGGGCCAGGGCGCTGAGGCCGAAGACGAGCGAAGCAGGCAGTTTCATGGGTAAGGCTCTCAAGGTTGTTGGCTGATCTGGGCGTCGAGGGACGGCCAGTAGTGGGTCAGTTGCAGGTCGATCAGCGCCTGGCGGGTAAAGCCCGTGGCGAGGTCGGGGGTAATGTCGTAGGGCGTGCGGATCAGCCGGTTTGCCAGGGCGTACTGGCCCAGGGCGTCGTAGTGGGCCTTGAGCTGGGCATCGGTTTTCGGCGCCCAGCGCGCTTTCCACGCGACCGGGTCGTCCTGGTCGTCACGGCGCAGCACGCTTTCGCTGACACCGGCGCGGGAGGACAGCGCGTAGTAGCCATCGCGGTTCTGCTCTTGGGAAATCCACCAGGCAGCGCGCACCCAAGCCGTGGCCACCAGTTGTGTCAGGTCGGCGTGCTGCTGCACGAAGCGGTCAGTGCCCCACAGGTCAGAAACCAGCCGCCAGTCGTTGGCGCCTTGCTTGGTCGACCAGAGGATGCGCGCCACGCCTTTGTCTTCCAGGGCATAGGCTTCGTTGAGCAGCACGGCGGCGTCGACCTTGCCGGCGGACACTGCAGCGGCGCCCACTTGCGGGTTGAGGTTGGCAATCTTGAAGTCACTGAGTGCCAGGCCCTGGCTTTGCAGGAAGTTGCTGAAGGCAAACTCCCATGGGCGGCCGCGGTGCAAGGCCAGGCGCCTGCCCTTGAGGTCCTGGATGCTGCGCACCGTCGAGTCGCTCGGCACCACCAGGTAGATGTTGTTGCCGCTGCCACCCGGAACCACCAGCTTGCCCGGTACCTGGCCGGCACCGGCGATCACTGAGGGCAGATCGCCACGTACGGCAAAGTCCAGGCTGTCGTTACTGAAACCTTCGTTGATCTGCGGCCCAGCGCCCGCATGGGGCAGCGCGGTCCACTGCAGTTTCACGCCGCGAGCCGTCAGTTGCTCTTCCAGCCAGCCCTCTTCGATCACGCGGCCGGCGATACCACCGAACACCGGTGCTCCCCCTTGGGTGAATGCAACAATGGCAATGCGCACGGCCGCCGGTGGCTGTGCCGCTGCGGCACCCAGGCTGATGATCAGGCCAAGCAGCAGGGGGAGGGCGTTGCGCCAGGGATTGTTCATGGTCGACTCCAGATGGGTATGACGGCCCTGGAGCGAAATACATGCCAGCTAGAATAATAACGGTGCAGGCCGCGTAGAACGGGGCCTGAGCGCTCCCCCTCGCGCAGCGGCGAGTTGTTTGAGTTGCTGGCGGGCGTGCAGGGAAGTGTTGGTAGGCTGCTGCTGGAGAAGCAGTAATCGTCCGGAAAGACGTATATTTCTAATCCATATATGTAAATATTAATTAATAATTTTTTGATCTAATTTGTTTCATGCACTATGGGCCTGCGCGCCAACTGCCAGGAATGCCCCATGTCGCTAATTACTCACCCCAATGCCCGTGAACTGACCAAATCGGTGCGTGCCACTGTGCTCGTGTTCAAGGATCCACGGTCTCAGGAGCTGCTCAGCCGCATCGAGCGCCTGGCACCCAGCGAAGCCAACACGCTGATCATTGGTGAAACAGGTACCGGCAAAGAGCTGGTCGCGCGCCATATTCATCAACTTAGCCGGCGCGGGCGCGAGCCGTTTGTGGCAGTAAACTGCGGTGCATTTGCCGAAACACTGGTGGAAAGTGAACTGTTTGGGCATGAGAAAGGTGCGTTCACGGGTGCAACCGGAAACAAGGCAGGGTGGTTCGAGGCAGCCAATGGCGGCACGTTGTTCCTTGACGAAATTGGTGATCTGCCACTGAACATGCAGGTCAAGCTGCTGCGGGTACTCCAGGAGCGTGAAGTCGTACGTCTGGGCTCCCGCACCCCAATCCCTATCAATGTGCGATTGGTGGCAGCCACCAATGTCAACCTGGCTGACGCGGTGGTAGCGGGGCATTTCCGGGAAGACTTGTTCTACCGACTGCATGTGGCGACCATACGGCTGCCGCCGCTGCGCGAGCGACCGGGTGATATCCTTCCCCTGGCGGAGTTCTTTATCGAGGAACACTGCCGACGCCTGGGTTACGAGCGCGCATCGCTCAGCCAGGATACCGAACGCAAGTTGCTCGAACACAGTTGGCCCGGCAACATCCGCGAGCTGGAGAATGCTATCCATCACGCACTGCTGGTATGCCGCTTCCAGGTGGTCGCCCCCGCCGACCTACACCTGGTCGACATGCGCCCGCAGGTGACGGCGCAGTCCGTTTCGGTATCTGTTACAAACGCAGGCTCGGCGCCGCCCAGCCTGGAAAGTGCGCTGCTGGCACTGTTCGAGCAAAACGTGCCTGACTTGTATGAACATATCGAAGAAACCGTATTCAGGGCAGCGTATCGCTATTGCCATGGCAACCAGTTACAGACAGGGCGGCTGCTGAGCATAAGCCGTAACATCGTGCGGGCACGGTTGGAGAAGATCGGCGAACTGGCCAAGGTGTAAGGGGGCGACGCAGCGCTGCTGACGGTATCGGCTCTCAATCAGCTGTTCTTCGTGAGATAACCGATGAACAAACGAAACAACTCGGCGTTGCCGGTGATACCCAGGCGCTGCCAGATGTTGTGCCGGTGAACCTTGACCGTACCTTCTGAGATCCGAAGTTCACGCGCAATGGACTGGCTGCTGTGTCCCTGAAGAATCAGCTTGGCCACCTGTCGCTGCGTCTCGGTCAGTTGGCCCTGCAGAATGTCGACAAACGCGTCTTCCAACTGGCTGTCTGACGCCTCCTGGTCGACCAGCTCGTCGGCATGGGCCAGGCGCAGGTGCTGGTTGAAGAGGGCATCGATAACCGGCGTTAGTGTCGACAGCCACTGTGCTTCACGGTTATCGAAAGGCCCTGTGTCCAGCCCCCGCATCAGCGAGTAGACCAGTGCCATGCGGGGCCGTATCGGCACGATGAAACCCACTTCCTCGATGAGGCTGCCGTGGTGCGAGGACACACATGGGTGAATGTCCTGAGAGATGGAAAAGCCGGAGGCATAGAAGCTGTCGGGCGCCAGCTCGCTCATGCGCCAGAGGCCGGATGGGTGATTGTTGGTGCAGGCCACGTAGAACGGGTCCAGCAGATAACCCCCACGCAAGTAGGCCTTCAGCGTGCGCTCGGCAACGCGGTGATTGTAGCCATCGTGTACCAGCACTGCCGGCTGATTGAACCCAAACAGGTAGGCGCAGCTCATGTCGAAACCGATCACGCTGCCAAGCGCTGCGTCGAGCGCGGGGCCCAATGCATCGGTACCGATGCTGCGTATGACTGCGGCCAACTGGCTGGCGTTGTCGCTGTTCATTTCTGTGGCCTGATGATTTGGAGAAGCGCAAACGCCGCTTGGCTCTGCAAGCCCAAGCGGCATTGAACGATGACCCGGCCTGTCAGCGCAATACTGGGCTGGCCGGCATGGCTTCGGCCTGTAACGCCTGGCGTCCAAGCTCCACGGCTTTGGGTACTGCAAGCCAGTAGGCCAATACCATACCCAGAATGCCGCCGGCGAGTTTACCCACGATCAGCGGCCCGATGAGGGTGGGCTGGAAGTTGGCCGAGTAGGCCAGATGATCGCCGAAGGTGAATGCCGCGCACACGGCAAACGCAATTACCAGTACTTTGTCTTTCGGCGGCATGTCGGCGACCAGGCGGAACATCGCCAGGATGTTGGCCGAAGCGGCCAGCATCCCGGCAGCCCCAACGGCAGACAAGCCGAGCCTGGATGCCAACATCTCGATTGGCCGCGACAGGTAGCGTTTTATCAGGTACACCATCGGGAAAGCACCGCAGAGCATGATGCCTACATAGCCGGCAATCTCAAGCGCCCGGAACTGGTCGGCCTTGTCGGCAATGATTGGCGCAAACCCCCAGCTACCGAATACCGAGGTAAACACACCCGTGAAGTATTCCACGATCGAGGCCACCAGCACCAGCGTAACCGCCGCATACATCAACTGCCCAAGCTTCAGGAACAGGCTGATCATCAGGTTCGGCAAGTAGCGCAGTGCTGCGGCCAGCACCCCGCAGAACACGATCAACGGTAAAAGGTTGCGCAACACGCTCAATAGTGTGAAATGCAGAGCCTGGGTGGCGACCCCGGTGGTGGCGATATCCGGGCGTACGCCCAGTCCCATGGCTTGCATGCCCATGGCGATGAACACAATACTGATGGGTATGCTGAGCAAACCGGCCATGATGCCCAATGCCATGTACTTGTGGTCGGCCTTGTCGAGCATGGCCAGCCCCACCGGAATCACGAAGATCACCGTGGAGCCGCACTGGAAACCGGTAATCAGGCCGAGGATCCAGCCCTCAGGGCTGTGCGAAAGCGCTTGTGCCAGTTGATAGCCCCCCAGGTCCGATGCTATGAAGATCGGCCCCGCGATACCGGCGTCTGCACCCATCGCGAGAAACACCGGGCCGATGACCTGGCTGATGAAGCTGGAAATAAAGGGGATGGCGGCCATGATCCCGGCGACGGGAATGAAAATGGGGCCGATACTGTGCAAACCGGCGGTGAACTCCTTGCCCAACTCTGATTCCGCATTCACGATCGATGCTATTGCGCCAATCGCTGCACACACCATGATCACGTAGATGACGTAAATGCCTATGTTTTCCATCTGCTGCCTCTCTCTTGTTGGAATTGGCTTGGGGCAGAATTGAAGGGTGCTGCACGTTATTCTTGTTCTGGCGCCTAGGGATTACATCGCGGTGTAGGCATTGTCGACGAACAGGTGTGAGCCGCTGACGAAGCTGGATTCATCGCTGGCCAGGAACAGCGCAGCATTTGCCACTTCGCTGGGCTCACACAGACGGCCCTGCATGCTCCTGATCGCTTCATCGGACGCGTCGACACCGTAGCCGCGCAGCAGGTCCAGTTCGCGGCGGCCATGGGCGGTGCCGATGAAGCCTGGGCAAATGGCGTTGCTGCGGATGTTCTGATCGCGGTACTCCACTGCCAGCGCGCGGGCGAACATGTGGCAGGCACCTTTGGTCGTGCAATACAGCACCTCCATCGGCGTGCCAACCACCGCCGAGATAGACGACGTGCAGATCACGCTGCCACCGCCGGCGGCGAGCATCCTGGGCAACACAGCCTTGGTGACCAGGAACATGCTCTTGACGTTGATACTCATCAGCCTGTCCCAGTCAGCTTCACTGGTTTCCAGAAAGGGCCCGGCTGCAATGATGCCCGCGTGGTTCAGCAGCACGGTGATCGGGCCAAAGTGCGCGTGCCCTTGGGCTACCGCGCGATGTACCTGGTCGGCCTGGGATACGTCGGCGGCAACAAACAGCGCCTGGCCGCCCTGGGCATTGATTCGCGCTGCGACCGACTCACCCTGGCTGGTTGGCAAGTCCAGGATCACGACCTTGGCACCCTCTGCGGCGAAGCGTTCAGATACAGCCAGGCCGCAACCGCCCGCGCCGCCGGTGATGAGTGCTACTTTGCCTTTCAAACGGTCCATGGATAGGTGCCTCGCCTGTTGTGGTTGTAGTACCAAAACTAGAGGCGAGGGGCCGTGGGGTAAATATACCCAAGGGTATAGGGGCTACCTGACAACGTGCAGCCGTTATTCGCCGACCCGCGCAGCGACCATCCGGTCATTGAACTGCTTGAAGAACTCGGCATACCCGCCGTTGACCTCCGCAAACCGCAGCGGCTTCACGCGCTCGACCAGAATCTCCTCGGCATCAGGCGAACCCTGGAAAATGCCCATGACTTCGTCGGTGAAATCCTTCAGTGGCATGGCATGCGGGTCGTTGGCCTGGCGCTCGCCCATCAGCTCGGTCTGTACGTAGGGCGGCACCAACTCGTGAACTTTCACCGCCGTGTCCTTGAGCTGATAGCGCAGCGACTGGCTGTAGGAGTGCACTGCTGCCTTTGTCGCGCAATAGCTGGGGGTGAGTGCCAGTGGCATGAAGGCGAGGCCCGACGACACTGTCACGATGGCAGCATGGGGTAGGGTCAAGAAATGCGGCAACAGCAACCCATCGAGGCGGATCGGCCCCACCAGGTTGGTGGCGACCGTAGCCTCGAGCTCTGTGGCGCCGTTACGCAGGGGTTCGCCACGCATGATGCCGGCGCAATGGATCACTGCGTTGAGTCGTGGGTAATCGTTGATCAATTGTCTGGCGACCCTTTGCGTGGCTTCCGGGTCGCTGGTGTCCAATACCACGTAGTGCAGGCCAGGGTTAGCCTCGGCTACTTGCTTAAGCACCCCCTCGCGGCGCCCGGCGATGATGATTTCATTGCCCAGCGCCAGAAAGGCTTCGGCGAGCGCACGGCCGATACCGCTGCCGCCACCAGTGATGAGGATGGTATTGCCTGTGGTTTGCATTGCAGGTCTCCTTCGAAGTTCGGACGTAGTTACCCTGGGGTGGCAGCTTGCACTAAGATAGGCGCTTTCGCGGGCATTGTGGAAACAGGCGCCCGAATTCGGATAACTGTAGTGTCAGGCCTGACCTGCGCACCTTTTAGCTGAGCCCAAGGAAGAGCACATGAACACCCGCACCCCCGTCATCAGCATGCTGATCTTTCCGTTTGCCCCAATCGTCGTGATTTTCATCGCGCTGCACCTATGTGGAGAGATCTGGTACGCAAGCTACTACATGCCTGGTGAAGATGGCGGTGAGGTCGAGCCGGCGGTGGCGCTTTTTATTATTCCAATGCTGTTGTCGGTGATATCACTGCTGTTGGGCGGGCTCACTGCATTGGGTCGGTGGGGAGTGCCTGGCTGGCTGACGGGGCTGGCGCGGGTGCCGCTGGCGATCATCGCCTTGCTGCTGTCGCTGGTAGCGACCTTGTTTTTTATGGGGCAGCCGCAAGCCATATTCACACACTGGCAAGTGGCACTCACCTGGCTCGCCTGGCTTGGCAGTGCGGGTGTATTTCTGGTGCAGCAGTGGGATCGTTTGCGCAATGGAGGGTCCGTGTAAGCTGGCGATGAGCACTGGCCCTGTGCCGCGCTGTTCGCTGATATCACACCCGCAATGGTTTGGTGGAGTAGGGCGCTTCGACGTTAGCATGTCTGCGTTGGTGCATCGCTGTTAACCAGCGTCCTGGCAAGTAGCCCAATGAGGGTTCATACACTTGTACAACTGCACCCCCGCACCACTGAATATTTAACGATATCCAGTACCCCGAAGGCGTTTTAGTCTCCTGTTCAAGCGTTGAACAATAATAAAAGGAGACACCCCATGCCCATTCAGTCAGCGCATGACCCGCGCCTAAAACGATCACTGAAAACACGCCACATCAGCATGCTTGCCCTTGGCGGCGTTATTGGTGCAGGTCTGTTCGTCGGTTCCAGCGCTGTCATCGCCTCAACCGGTCCGGGTGCGTTTCTCACCTATGCCATCACCGGCATCATCGTCGCCCTGGTCATGCGTATGCTCGGTGAGATGGCCGCGGCACATCCCACCAAGGGTTCTTTTGTTGACTACGCCCGAATGGCGTTTGGCCGGCCGGCTGGGTACATGACCGGTTGGCTGTACTGGTATTTCTGGGTGATTGTGGTTGGCTTCGAGGCCGTGGTTGGCGGCCAGATCATCAATGGCTGGTTCCCGGATATTCCGGTCTGGGTCATTGCTTTGGGACTGATGATCAGCATGACCTTGCTGAACATGATGTCGGTGCATTCTTTTGGCGAGGCCGAATACTGGTTCGCCGGGGTCAAAGTGGCCGCCATCGTTGTGTTCCTGCTCGTGGCAGGTGCATACGTGTTCCATCTGTGGCCGAACTCCACTGCCACGTTTGACAACCTGACCCGGCATGGCGGCTTCTTGCCTCATGGCATTGGTGCACTGTTCACGGGTGTCGTCGTGGTGATCTTCTCGATGACAGGTGTCGAAGTTGCAACACTCGCTGCGGCAGAATCGGAAGACCCGACTCGCAACATCCGCAAGGCAGTGAACACCGTCATGGTACGCATCCTGGTGTTCTTTGTACTGGCCACTTTTTTCATCGTTGTCGCCCAGCCATGGACCAGCCTGACGCCAGGCAAATCTCCCTTCGTGACCACGCTGGAGCACATTGGCATTCCTGGCGCTGGCGAGATGCTCACCGCGGTCATCCTGGTTGCCGTGCTGTCGGTACTCAACGCCGGCCTCTATACCTCTTCGCGCTTGCTGTTTGTCCTGGCCTCCAATGACGAGGCGCCTCGCTGGATAGCTGGCGTTAACAAAAAAGGCGTGCCGGTTCGTGGCGTGCTTGCCTCCACCTTGGTGGGCTATGGCTGCGTGGTCATTGCAGCGCTGTGGCCGGATACGGTGTTCCAGTTCCTGATCAATTCCTCGGGCACGGTGTTCTTGTTTGTCTACCTGATGATCTGCCTGTCGCAGCTCAAGCTACGCCGCAAGTGGGTAGAAGAGGGCAGCTTGAAGTTCGCCATGTGGGCTCATCCATGGCTGCCGCTGCTGGTCACCGCTTCGATCATCGCCGTCCTGGTCAGCATGGCATTCGACCCCTCCATGCAAATGAGCCTGCTGCAGTGCGTGATAGCCATTTTCGCTATTGCTGCTTCGTATCTGGCACTGAGCCTCTCTCGCAAGCGTCAGCGGGCCGTCAAAGGCCAGCCAGTGACGAGTGCATAGTCAACACCGCCGTATCAGTACACCCCCGGACCCCGGGCCCTTGATGGGAAGCCAACAGCATGTCAGCGAAATACGAATTGTCCCAGTTGCCAAACAAACCGCTATGGTTTGCGCCGAGTCCGCCGCGTGAGCAACTGGAAGGTGCGATCCAAGCCGATGTCGTCATTGTCGGGGCGGGTTACACAGGGCTTTGGACAGCCTACTACCTGCTCAAGAGTGACCCTTCGCTGCGCGTAGTTCTGCTTGAGAAAAACGAAGTCGGTTTTGGTGCCTCGGGGCGCAACGGTGGGTGGGCGTCCGCTATCTTTCCTATCTCGCTGCACAGGGTAGAGCAGCTGTACTCGCACAGTGCTGCTCTGCAATTGCAGGCTGCAATGAACGAAACAGTCGATGAGATTGGCCGGGTACTGGCCTTGGAGGGGCTGGACGCTGACTACGCCAAGCAAGGCTTCATGTCGCTGGCGCGTAGCAAACCACAGATGGCACGAGCCCGGGCTGCAGTCGAGTCTTCGGCACGCTTTGGCCTGCCGGATCAGTGGCGTGTGCTCGAGGCGGCCGAGGCACAGACACGCATGGGCGCTCAGGGATCGCTGGGCGGCCTTTATACCGAGCACTGCGCCTTGGTACACCCTGGCAAGCTAGTCCGTGGCCTGGCAACGTTGGTCGAAGGCCTGGGTGCCAAGATCTACGAGCAATCAGCCGTGACCCACATGAGCCCAGGTGTCGTGCATACTGCCCAGGGTTCGGTGCGGGCGGAAATGACCGTACGCGCGACCGAGGCATTTACGGCGCAGCAACCTGGCCATTCACGTTTCGTCATTCCGCTGTACTCCCTGGTACTGGCGACCGAACCGCTACCCGACGACCTGCTTTGCAAACTTAATCTCAATCACCGCATGGCGTTCAATGATATGCGTCACCTGCGCGTTTACGGCCAGGTTACCGCCGAAGGGCGCCTGGTGTTCGGTGGGCGCGGCGCTCCCTACCACTGGGGCTCGCGCATGTGCGCCGAGGACGACTTGGTCGACAACACACATCGCAAGATCTACCAGTCGCTGATGGACTTCTTTCCGGCGCTGGCTGATGTGCGCATCACCCATCGCTGGGGCGGTGCACTTGGGGTGGCTCGCGACTGGTGCCCGACGGTGAGCGTGGATCGCACAAAGCGTATTGCATGGGCGGGCAACTATGTCGGTGACGGCGTGGCCACCAGCAACCTGGCCGGCCGCCTCTTGCGGAACTTCATTCTGGGGCGCGACGAGGAAATCAACACGTTGCCCCTGGTCAACCACCGCTCGCCATCCTGGGAGCGCGAACCGTTGCGCTGGTTCGGCATCAACAGCGGCCTCGCAGCGGCGTCGCTGAGTGATCTCGAAGAGCGCTTCACCCACAAACCTTCCCGTACCGCGATGCTGCTGGAAAAGCTCACCGGCGCCCATTGATAAGGAGAAAACCCTATGCCTTCGTTCACCATCATCAAGCACGCCGACATCGAGGCCCTGCCACTTAAACCAGCCGGCCAGCGTGCTGGGGCTGACAAGGGCGACCCACAGATCGCCATCCAGACCCTTGCTCCGGAAGCAGTCGGTAATCTCGGTGTGTGGGAATGCCAACCCGGTGGCTGGCCAGTCATTGAGCGACCTGACACCGAGTTTACCTACATCATTTCCGGCAAAGCTTTGCTCACCGACAGCAGCACTGACGAAGTCGTGGAAGTGAACGGCGGCGACCTGATCATCCTGCCGCCGGGGTGGACCGGCCGATGGGATGTGCTCGAGACCGTACGCAAGGTCTACGCGATTTACTGAAACATGAGTACGGCGAGCAAAAAATGCTCGCCACCGCAGTTACCCTTTGATGTGAGAAAGACAATGACCCAAACCATCATGAACTGGATCTCCGGCGCCCAAGCCGAGGCCACCAGCGGCCAGCAACTGCCGGTCTACAACCCGGCTACCGGCGTGGTCACTGGCCAGGTGCAACTGTCGGCGCAGAGAGACGTGGATGCTGCCGTGGCATCGGCCAAGGCCGCCTTCCCGGCCTGGAGCAACCTGTCGCCGCTGCGCCGCTCGCGGGTAATGAACAAGTTCCTGGCGCTGCTGAATGAGCACAAAGACGACCTGGCGCGGATGATCACCGCCGAGCATGGCAAGGTCTTTACCGACGCCCAGGGCGAAGTGATGCGTGGCATTGAGATCGTCGAATTCGCCTGTGGCGCGCCGCAGTTGCTGAAAACCGATTTCACTGACCAAGTCAGTACCAACATCGACAACTGGACCCTGCGTCAACCATTGGGCGTGGTCACTGGCATCACGCCGTTCAACTTCCCGGTCATGGTACCGATGTGGATGTTCCCGGTCGCCATCGCCACCGGCAATACCTTCGTGCTCAAGCCAAGCCCGCTGGACCCAAGCCCGAGCCTGTTCATTGCCGAGCTGCTCAAGCAGGCCGGCCTGCCTGATGGCGTGTTCAACGTGGTGCAGGGTGACAAGGATGCGGTGAACGCACTGATCGAGCACCCGGATGTACAGGCCGTGTCGTTCGTAGGTTCGACCCCGATCGCCAACCACATCTATGAAACCGGCGCTCACCATGGCAAGCGCGTTCAGGCTCTGGGTGGCGCGAAGAATCACCTGGTGGTGATGCCTGACGCCGATATCGACCAGGTGGTCGATGCCCTGATCGGTGCGGCCTACGGCTCGGCCGGTGAGCGTTGCATGGCCATCAGCGTGGCAGTGTTCGTCGGTGATGACATCGCTGAAAAAGTCATGCCGAAGCTGATCGAACGCACCCGCGAGCTCAAAGTGCTTAACGGTACCAACCTCCAAGCCGAGATGGGCCCGATCGTTACCCGTGCTGCGCTGGAGCGTATTACCGGTTACATCGAGCAAGGTGTTAAAGAGGGTGCGACCATGCTGGTCGATGGTCGTGGTTTCAATGGCCAGACTGCAGGCGAAGGCTGTGGCGACGGTTTCTGGCTGGGCGGCACGCTGTTCGACAATGTCACTCCAGACATGCGCATCTACAAGGAAGAGATCTTCGGCCCGGTGCTGGCGTGCATGCGCGTGAAAGACTTCGCCGAAGCGGTCGACCTGATCAACGCCCACGAATTTGGCAACGGCGTGAGCCTGTACACCCGCGACGGCCACATCGCCCGCGAGTTCGGTCGCCGTATCCAGGTGGGTATGGTTGGCATCAACGTACCGATTCCGGTGCCGATGGCCTGGCATGGCTTTGGTGGCTGGAAGAAGAGCCTGTTCGGTGACATGCATGCTTACGGCGAGGAAGGGGTGCGCTTCTACACCAAGCAGAAAAGCATCATGCAGCGTTGGCCGCAAGCCATCGCCAAAGGCGCAGAGTTCGCGATGCCGACCAGCCATTAAGGCTATCGGCTAGCTGACGGAAAAGGCCCCGCCCACGCAGCGGGGTCTTTTACATCGGGCCGATTTTAATCGATCAGCTTTGTATTCTTGCCGGCCTGAATTGCAATCCAGAAACGTGCGATACCACTGGTAGTGGTGGGCTTAAGGCCCGTGAGCTGTTCAACCAGTTTCAAACGATAGACAAGCGTTTGGCGGTGAACATCAAGGTCGAAGGCGGTTGCTTTCCAATTGCCGTCGTTCTTCAGGAAAGTAACCAGTGTGGTCAGCAGCGCTGCACCTTGAGTGCGATCGTGCTCAATTAACGGGCCCAGATAGCGACCTACCAGTGCCCGTGCTTCAGACATCGACTTGGGTGCCATGATCAACCCGGTTTCTGCTTCGCCATAGGTCAACATGGTCTTGCCAAGCTCCTGAGCTTGGGTAAGGGCAAGCCGAGATTGGCGGAAACTTTCCTGGAGACCCGTTGCTGTTGAGATTGGCCCGCTGACGCCCATCACAGTGCCGTTGCCAAGGTGTGTGCCTAAGGCTTCCAATAGGGATGGCTGGTTTTGAGTAAGTCCCATCAACAGTCCGTTTTCGACGAGCAGCAATGGTGTCAGCGAGTAAAGGGCAGGGCAGTGATGGATAGTCTCGATTGACCAGGGCCCGTCTGGGCCTGGCGATACCGCCAAACTGACCAATGTGCCTGTGTGACCATGACGTTCCAGCATCGCCAACGCCAGGGAGAACTCGGTTGTACCGTTGAGTAAACTGCGCAGCAGCAACTCACCCTCTTCGCGTTGCTGATCGCGTTGGATCATCAGACGCTCCAGTTCAACACCCAGCAAGCCGGCCAATGACCGCACCAATATGGAATCATCGGCGGTGCGCCTGGCGCTACTCGAGATGATGAGGTTTGCACGGGCTCGACCACCAATCGGTATGCGTTCGATGTGGTCGACACTGTCTGGAGGTACGAGGTTGGCTTCGACGAGTTTGAGCCCGCTGACAGCGTCTTCAATGCTCAGGCTGATACCCAATGCAGTGGCGAGTGCCGACAGCCTGCCCCTCATTTCGGGCTGCTTGCGCAGTACCTCTGCATAAGTCTGAAATAACCGTTCGCTGGCATTGAATCGCTCCCGCTGTGCCTGCAGAACGCTTTCGATCACTTGATGTGAAAGCTTGACGAACTCCAGCTCAAAGCTCGCGCGTAGCACCGGAAAATGTAGCCTGTCGGCAGCCTCCAGCAGCGCTTCTGTCAGGTCGGCAACATCCTGCCTGGGCGCGATGACCAGTGCGCTAGCGTTGCTCTGTACCAACTGCTCAAGCCATTCGACCTGCGCTTGCGAGGTCTGTGGCAGGCCAACGCCGGTTGTCATTACCAAATCACCTGGTGACACCCATCGCCACGGGTCGGGCAGGTCAACGGTATGTGCCCAGGTAATGGTGCGCCCAATACCCGCCATGCCGGCGGCAATCTCCAGTTTCAGTGGATCAATGGCGATGAGATGTTGCACGGTCAGCATTCGAAGTTCTCGTGTCACGGGGGTAGGCCAAAGGCCACTTATGAACTTTCAATTTCCGAGTCATTATGGAGTGGTCTAATGAAACCGGACACCCATTTAGGCGACAATGCTCGCCACAGAGAGATGTCTGATGACCAGGCGACAGCAAGCTCAGCGAGATATTAGCCTGTACCTGATGGATCATTACAACTGGATAAGACCCCATCAGTTCAACGATGGGCTGGCGCCGGCCAAAGTTGAGGAAAAACTCAAAACTGTGTCCGAGATTAGTTGACCACTACATGCGATCACAAGAAGCCCTCATGAACGTACAAATCGACATTCCCGCCGAGTTCGTCCAGTGCCTGGAGGGCCAGCGTGCTCATTTCGAGGCCAACCGCTTCCCCGACCACGCACAGCGCGTGGCCGACCTCAAATCACTGGTGCGCATGGTCGCGGATAACCGTGAACAGCTGGTTGAAGCAGTCAACCGTGACTACGGCTGCCGGTCGCGCTTTGAAACGCTGTTCGCCGAGATCGCCGTGACACTTGACGGCCTGCGATCGGCGATCAGACAACTGAAGAAGTGGATGAAGCCGCAAAAGCGTCACACCGACCCGCTGCAGTTGCCACTGGCCACGGCACGCCTTATTCCGCAACCCATAGGTGTGGTCGGTGTAGTGGTGCCGTGGAACTTCCCGATCGCCATGGCCATGCACCCTTTGACCTGCATCTTCGCAGCCGGCAATTCGGCCATGGTCAAGATGTCAGAGAACTCCAACCACCTGGCCCAGTTGCTGCGCCAGCTGACCCCGCACTATTTCCCGAAGGGCAAGTTGGCGTTTTTCGAGGACGGCGGTGGCCATGGTCCCGCCTTCACTGCGCTGCCGTTCGACCACATCTTCTTTACCGGCTCATCGGCCACTGGCAGAGCCGTCATGGCCAATGCTGCACGCAACCTGACCCCGGTAACGCTAGAGCTGGGCGGCAAGTCGCCGGCGGTCGTTGCGCCGGACTTCGCCATTGAAACCGCCGCAAAGCGTATTCTCTGGGCCAAGATGTTCAACGCCGGGCAAGTGTGCACCAGCGTCGATTATCTGTTCGTTCCAGAAGGCCAGGTTCAGGCCTTTATCACCGCGGCCAAGGCTTACGTAGCCCGGCATTACCCTGACATCAACCGTGGGGACTACACGGCGATCATCGATCAGCGCGCCTACGACCGCCTGCAGGCCTCGCTAGCCGACGCTCAGAACAAAGGCGCGCGCATCGTGCCCTTGTTGGAAAACCAGAAGCCGGATGCTACTCGGCGCATCATGGCGCCGCATATCGTGCTCAACCCGAGCGAAGCCATGGACGTGATGCAGCGCGAAATCTTCGGGCCGATACTGCCGATCAAAACCTACAAAACCCGCGAGGAAGTGGTGGCCTACATTAATAGCCATCCGCGGCCGCTAGCCTTTTACGCTTATACCCGCGATCGCGAGCTGGCCGACTGGTACATCTACAACACCTTGTCCGGCGGCGTAACGATCAACGACAGCCTGCTGCATGTGGGAGTGCACAGCCTTCCGTTCGGCGGTATTGGTAATAGCGGAATGGGCCATTATCACGGCTACGAAGGTTTCCTGGCGTTCTCCAAACTGCGGCCGGTGCTGTACCAGGGCCCGATACGCGGTATCGACATGTTGTTGCCACCTTACGGGAAATTGGCCGATCGGGTGGTTAACCTGTTGATCAGGATGAAAAGCGGATGAGGGTTTGATGGAGGAGGGCGCTGCACCTGCAATTAAAGCAATTATTTCGGATGACCCTATTCGGCGGAGGGTACTCGAAATAGTGCGGTCCTTGAACTTGTCCGACTGCTGGGTAGGCGCAGGTTTCGTCCGCAACGCGGTTTGGGATCATCTGCACGGTCGCAGTTCATCTAGGGTCTCAACAGACGTTGATGTTATCTGGTTTGATGCCAAGCATTGCACGCCCGAGCAAGATGAAGCCTTGGAGGCAGTGCTTAGATACGTAGACCCGAAGATACCGTGGTCTGTAAAAAACCAAGCCAGAATGCATGTCAAGAATGGCGATGAGCCCTATGAGTCGGCGACCGATGCAATGCGTTACTGGCCAGAAACTGCCACAGCTGTAGCGATTAGAGTGCAGGGGGACGGCAAAAATGAAATCACTGCCCCGTTGGGACTTGATGATCTTTTCGACATGGTAATCCGGCCTGCAGGGAGGTTCGCCACAGATAAAAATGCTATTTATCAAGATCGTGTCACGTCCAAAAACTGGTTGAAGGTTTGGCCAATGCTTACTCTCTAGGGCTACCTGACTGCGTCCACCGAGAAGGTGTGATGAGTAGTCGTGTGTTGAGCTAATCAGCGCCCTTTGCAAGCTGAAATTCTGTCTTCGTACAGAGCCTGGAAGGTCCGCGTTTGGGCCCGCGCTAGGGGCAACTGGTATAAATGCCAGTTTTAGAGACTTGAATATTGGCCGCACAATGGCGGCAGGTATGGGCAAAAGGTATAAGCGGCCATGCAAAGGATAGAACAACGAGACTTGGGGTGGGGTACGTTTACCTATACAGCTTACGGTTATCTGCAGAATGGGCTGGCTGCTTTGTTGGCGTTCAATGGCGAGTGGTGGGACGAGGGGCTGCAAGGCTATGCATTGGGTCATGGATATCGATTCTATTGCCCTGCATTGATGCGTTTTTCATGCCCGGATGTGTTGAGTCCGTTTGGTGAGGGCGGCTTGAACATGTATTCGTATTGTCAAGGGGACCCGGTCAATCGCGTAGACCCGACTGGCGGAGTAGCCATACCCAAAGGTATTCCGGGGCGGGCAAGGCAAGTGGCTCTGGTCGTGCCCCATAAAGGGACGCATTACGCCAGCTCCCCATCACTCAAAAAAGGGCCGGGGAAATATTGGAGTGAGGATATTGTTTACCCAGAGTTAAAAAAAGGACCGGGAAAATACTGGCATGCGAAGCCTGTTGGGAAGAGAACCTTCGAGGAGATCGACCCTGGCTCTACCAGGGGCGTCAGTGACGCACCTCCCGTCATGCAAGTCGCCGGTGTGAAGTCGCAAGGACCCACTATTGATGCACTTGCAGAGGGCTGGCGGGAGCGCAGGTACTATGAACACAGACCGGGCACGCAGCCGATGAGCCTCGAACAGATGACTCCCAATCACCAGCGGAACCACAACAGCCAGATTGCAGATCTTGAGCGCAATAGAGCGCGTATCAGGGAGCAAGAAGCACGCCGGGCAATAGTTATCCAGCATGCGGCAAACTGGAATGGGTGATTTCTTTGGCAAGGTGACTGTCAGAAACCTGCTTATCCGGCATGTGCTGGGGTCTGTATGTAAAGTCTTGAGATAAAGGTCAGGCAAAGCGAACGCAGCCGAGGAAGCGAGGTTTACGGGTTGTAAATGAGCTTTCCGAGGCTGTGTTCAACGCAGCATCCCAGCAAGGTCTGGTTTTCGGGATGGCAGGTGACAACAACGAGAGCGCTCGCATAATACTACATTTAACATAATATGCATTATGCGCACATTAGCATTTCCCTCTGAGGGATACCTAATGTACATTTCCGTCTCTGGAGTACCTCAAATACGTCCTTTCTCGCCACTCAAGCCAAGGATGCCATTTACTCATGGTTCACCACCCATCCGCAGACCAGATCATCGATCTTTACGATCGTCACGCGTCTACCTGGAACACCCTACGTGCCAACCACTTCATCGACCGCAAATGGATTGAACGCTTCGCTTCGTTACTGCCGTCAGCCGCCAATGTCCTTGATCTGGGCTGCGGCTCTGGCCAACCTGTAGCGCGTTACCTGGTAGAAATCGGCGCATCTGTCGTGGGTGTCGATGCGTCTGCGCACATGCTGGCGCTCTGTAGCGCGCAGTTGCCGGCGCAGGAGCAGACATGCGCACGCTTGCGCTGAACCGCCAGTTCGATGCGATTTTAGCTTGGAATAGCTTTTTCCATCTGACGCCCGATGATCAACGCCAGATGTTTTCGGTTTTCAGCCGCCACGCAGCGCCGGGTGCGTTGCTCATGTTTACAAGTGGGCCCTCACATGGCGAGGCATTGGGCGTATTTGAAAGCGAAACGCTGTATCACGCGAGCCTGGATCCGCAGGAATATGCCACGTTGCTCAAGAATCACGGGTTCGAGATACGGGAGCATGTCGTCGAAGACGCAGAATGTGGCGGTCATACTGTATGGCTTGGGCGCCGCCTACCCTGATCAGTAGGCGATTCGGTAATAACTATGCTAAATATTGATTTAGTTTAGTTATATACTAGGCTGCTGGTGATCTCTCTCACCCTGCGTGGGCGTCCAAGCCGCGCTGCACATACCAAGACAGCGGTAGCGTCAGTAGCAGAGTCGCGGCTAGCGCCATCACCGCCAAAGGGACCCCGATTAGGTCGCCAAGGCCACCAAACAACACCGGGGCCAGCGCCCCGCCGCCGATGGTGCCGGTATAGAATAGCGAGAAGGCCTGCTCGCGTTTGCCTGCCCCCGCCAGGTCCGGCACCGCACCGTAAAGCACGGACGATGTACCGTTCAGCGCCAGCCCTAGCAGCGGCAGCGTCACCATCAACCCCCCATAGGGCAGGAACACGGCCAGTACGACCAGGCTGGCCGTGGTGAACTCGGTAATCCACACGGTCTTCATCATGCCGATGCGGGCCCCCAGGTAACCGCACAGCAACTTGCCGAAAGCGCCGCCAACGAAAAGCAGGGTCAGTGCCAGGCCGATACCCGCGGTGCCGGCGCCCTTTGCCTTGAGCAGGAACGGCAGGAAGGTCAGGAAACCCATACGGACCGCACTGTCCAGGGTACCCGTGAGAATCAGTGCTCGCAGGCCGCCCACCGAGCCCTGCCCCTGCACAGGCCTGGGCGCCTTTTGCTGCATGGCCAGGGTGGACGCGCGAGATGGCATCAGCCACCACAGCGCCAACGCGGCGGCCAGCCCCAGGAGGCCGATCAGGGACACGCTGGCGCGCCAGGTGATTACCGTCAGCAGTAGCCCCACCAAGCCGGGAATCAGGGTCTTGCCGATGTCCCCGGCGAAGTTGTACTGGGACAGCGCCTGCTTGACCCCGCCGCCGGCCTCATGGGTGTCGGTGATGAGCGATGATGCCAGCGGGTGCTGGGTACTCGCCCCCAGGCCGCCCAGCAACAGCGCCAGGAGCAGCACCCCTAGCCCCCCGGCCTGCCCCGCCAGCAGGTAGGCCAGCCCGGCCAGGGCAGTACCACCCACCAGCAGGCGCTCGCGCCCCCAACGTTTGGCGCCGCGGCTGGCCAGCAACTGGAAGCCGGCCATCATCCCGGAATAAGCGCCGCGCAGCAGGCCGATCTGGGCGTAGCTCATTGCGAACTGCGATTGCCAGATTGGAAGCAGTACATAGATCACGTCGGTCAGGCCATCATGCACCGCATGGGCACCGCACCCGGCCAATAGGGAGCGGCGACGCACTGACACATCACCTGCAGGCAATGCCTTCGGTGAGGCGAAATGTTTCAGCTCATTCATCGTCGAGGCGTACTGCAAAGGTAAAGGGGGGCCAATTACGTACAGGATCGCATAAAGCATGATAGATGCCGTACAAGCTTCCAGAAATAGAGTCACTCCGCGCAAGCTGTCCAAAAAACTTTCATTTTTTTGTTGATCTACTTTGCCCTGCCCTCGCCTATCATCACGCACTGAGCACCTTTGATCAGGGTTGCGCGCAGGCGCTCACCGGGCTGTTTCCAAGCCGGAACCTATCACTCAACGCCGCAGTCTTTCGCCACAGATACCCCAGCGCTGGTCCCCAACCAGCCCCATCCCCGTGGCCCACTCGAGATCACGTCCTTGGAAAACCAAAGGCCCAACTCCCCCCACCGTTCGCTTGACTGGTTGAACTTCTTCCTTGCCGATGTGCGCGATGGCCTGGGGCCGTACCTCGCCATCTACCTGCTTGCGGTGCATCAGTGGCAACCGGCAAGCATCGGCCTGGTGATGACCCTGGCCGGTGTCACCGCACTGCTCGCCCAGACGCCCGCTGGCGCATTGATCGACCGCACGCCGGCGAAGCGAGCTGTGGTGGTCATCGCGGCACTACTGGTAACCGGAAGTTGCCTGGTATTGCCGTTTACTTCCTCCTTTACCTGGGTAGCGGTGACACAAACCATCAGTGCCTTGGCGGGCTCGGTATTTGCGCCTGCGATCGCCGCCATCTCGCTCGGTATCACGGGGCCGAAGGCATTTACCCGGCGCGTCGGTCGTAACGAAACCTACAACCACGCGGGCAATGCATCTTCGGCGTTGTTGGCAGGTGGCCTGGCCTACCTGTATGGCCCTGTGGTGGTGTTCTACCTGATGGGTGTGTTGACCGTGGCCAGCATCTTTGCGGTCAGCCGTGTGCCGGCAGCCGCCATCGATCACCAAGTGGCCCGTGGACTGACACATGCCGATAACGGTCAGGAAAGCCCTGCAGGCTTTGCGCTGCTGCTGCACAACCGTACGCTGCTGCTGTTCGCGGTGTGCTGCGCGCTGTTCCACTTGGCCAACGCGGCCATGCTGCCGCTGGTGAGCCAGAAGCTGTCGCAAGTGGACTTGCGCCTGGCTACGCCGCTGACGTCGGCGTGTATCGTTGCCGCACAACTGGTGATGGTGCCGATGGCACTGCTGGTGGGCGCCCGAGCCGAGCAATGGGGGCGCAAGCCGTTTCTGCTGGCGGGTTTTCTGATTTTGCCGTTGCGCGGCGCCCTGTACACGTTCTCCGACAACCCGTTCTGGCTGGTAGGTGTGCAACTGCTGGACGGCATTGGCGCTGGTATTTTCGGCGCGCTGTTCCCCATTATCGTCAAGGACCTCACCGAAGGTACCGGCCGCTTCAATGTCAGCCTTGGCGCGCTGACGGCAGTGTTCGGGCTGGGTGCAGCGCTGAGCCCTGGGCTTGCCGGGCTGGTGGTGCAGTCCTCAGGGTACAATGCCGCGTTCCTGACGCTGGCGGGGATCGCTGCGGTCGCGTTCCTGCTGGTACTGGTCGCGCTGCCCGAAACCAGCCCGCGCCGCAGCAGTGACACCCCTTCCCCCTCCATGCCCTCACCTGCCGGACACTGAACCACCCATGCTTGCAAGCGAACATTCAATGATCATCTGGGCGGTGGCCGCTTTGGCCACTGCCGGTGTCATCCTGCGCCCCTTTCGGGTTCCCGAGTATGTCTGGGCGTTGGGTGGCGCGATATTGCTGACGGTATTCGGGCTGATCAGCCCGCGCAGCGCCCTGGCTGCCGTGACCAAGGGCGGCGATGTATACCTGTTTCTGATTGGCATGATGGTGCTGGCCGAGCTGGCACGTCAGGAGGGCTTGTTTGACTGGCTGGCCCGCTATGCCGTCGGTCACGCCCGTGGGTCGGGCCAGCGTTTGTTCGACCTGGTGTTCCTGGTAGGCACGGTGGTTACCGTGTTTCTGTCCAACGATGCCACGGCGGTGGTGCTGACCCCGGCAGTGTACGCAGCGTGCAAGGCGGCCAAGGCCGAGCCTCTGCCGTACCTGTTCATCTGCGCCTTCATCGCCAACGCCGCCAGTTTCGTACTGCCCATTTCCAACCCGGCCAACCTGGTGGTGTTCGGCAGCCAGATGCCGCCGCTGCTCGACTGGCTCCGGCAGTTTACCCTGCCCTCGCTGGCGGCCATCGTCGTCACCTACCTGGTGCTGCGGGTCACCCAGCGCCGGCAAATCCGACAGCCACTGGCGCTGACGGTAGCCACCCAGCCGCTGTCGGCGGGCGCGCGGTTGTGTGCTGTCGGCATCGTGCTGACTGCCAGCTTGCTGCTGGTGGCTTCAGCCCTGGATCTGCCGCTGGGCCTGCCCACCTTTGGCGCAGGTGTTGCCACCACTGCACTGATCCACTTCCGCCAGCGGCGCAGCCCCGTGCCTGTACTGCGGCACGTGGCGTGGGGCGTGCTGCCTCTGGTGGCCGGCCTGTTCGTGCTGGTAGAAGCCGTCGCGCAAACAGGCGTTATCGAATACCTGGCCCATGCGTTGTTGCACATGGAGCAAGGCTCGCAAGCCAAGGCAAGCTGGGTGGCCGGGGTGGGTGTGGCGCTGGCCAGCAACCTCATGAACAACCTGCCGACGGGCCTGATAGCAGGCTCCATGGGCGATATCGTGCAACTGCCCCGGCAGACCACTGCGGCCCTGCTGATCGGTGTGGACCTGGGGCCCAACCTGTCGATCACCGGCTCGCTCGCCACCTTGCTCTGGCTGGTGGCGATTCGCCGGGAGGGTGAGTCGGTGAGCGCCTGGCGCTTCCTGCGCCTGGGTGTGCTGGTGATGCCGCCCGCATTGGCTGCAGCACTGCTGTGCCTGACCCTCTGACGCCTCGCGGCGAACGTGGCCTGCCTTAAAGGGCAGGCCTAGCCGAGCATTCGCACCGCGCTGACTGCGTCACACGCCTTGTCCAGGTCTTGGCCTGACAGAAACTGGGCGTAGTGGTCCTTGAGTGCCCCGTCCCAGCTGGCGACCTCCTCCAGCACCTGCTCCGCCTCTTCCCGGCCCAATGCGAAGTGCGCGTGGTGGCTCAGCAGGTTCGCCCGGTTTATCTGGCTGCCCTCACGGCCAACAGCCATGGCCAGGGTTTTCGCCGGGCCTTCGTCAAGCATGGGCAGTACGTCATACAGCGGGGACAGGCGCCATTGCCCGCCCAGCCAGATCACCGCATGGTTGCGTGGGTGGTCGTCCGAGTTGCCCACCAGCGCGTTGTAGCACATGCGCTTGAACAGCTCCTGCAGATCGGCTGCTGGCACCCCGCGCCTGCGCATCTCATCGGCCACGCCTGCATAACGCCAGTCCTTGTGGTGCGGGCCGTTCCATTCCGAGTCGAGCAAGGTCAGCGCGCTGAGCATGGGGATACGCCTGGCGCCCTGGTCAATCGGCGTACGGTCGAAGCGCTCCACCAGCAGCGTGGAGGGATGCTCGGCGTGCAGTGCAGTGCGGGCGACATGCAGCCCCTTCTGCGCGGCGAATGTCATGCAGGCATGTTCGATAGTGGGCAGGTCGTAGTGATCGAAGCGGTCCCGTGGTTTGGCCAGAATCAGCATGCCTTTATCCTGCAAGGTGCGTTTGGGCCGCGCGCCCCCCAAGGCGGAACGCTGTTGCCGGACGCTCAGCGCCGCGATGGCTTCGGCGTTCAGCTGGCCGTCATACACCGCTTCGCACGCAGCGATGAACCGTGCCAGGCCTTTCAGGCCGGGCACCGCCCCCTCGCCGATGCCTTCCGCCGGGGTATTGGCGCTGCCGGCCATCAGGTTACCTACTCGGTCGTTGTTGGGGGACTTGAGCAGAAAATCCAGCGTGCTCAGCTCCTGGCCATACACCCGGTGCAGCAGCCGTTCGCCCCAGCCGTCAGGCATTGCATCATTGATGAAACCAGGTATACCCCGGTTGCGCGTGATGCCGGTGTAGGGCTCCGCCCGCAGCGGGTAGTTGATCGGATCTGGCACCCAGTGGCCCTGGGCGACGTAATCTGGCGCATAGATGAACTCGCCGGCTTTGCCCTTGAGGGTCAGGCGGCCAAGCGTGACCACGCGCCCGGTGTCCGGGTGCTGCATGTAGATGTAGGCGCGCTGCATCAGAAATCCTCCGCCTTGGGCTTGGCCAGGCGTACCCGTCTACTGGCCAGGCTCTGCGCACCTTCGGCGCTCTCGGTGAAGCGGGTGACCTGAGAAGCCTGCTCCAGGCCCTCAAGCGATGTGAAGACGACATCGCTGATGCCCAGGCGCCAGAGCACGAGCATGAATGACCGCAGGTCGACCTGTTCGGAACCGCTCTCGATCTTGCGCAGCGTATGCGCCGACACGCCAATCGCCGCTTTGATATCAGCCTGCCGCAGGCCAAGCGCCAGGCGGCGGGCCTTGACCAGCAGCCCGATTTTCCCAAGCGTATCCGCGCAGGCAACCGGAAAGAAATCCAGCATAACTGTCACCTTCGTCGACCTTATGGTGCACAAGGCTAACGCTGGCGTGCTTTAAAGGAAAGCAATGAATGCTTAAGGTTAACCACAGTCAGCCTTATGCTGAATAAAACCTATGGTCATGAGCGTTAAAAACTATTCCAGGCCTCCAAAACGGCTGTAGAAACTTTCACTCACATCCGGCAACGGCCCGTCTGCCGTTTCCAGTGCAGTGTTCAACCACTGCTCAGCCTTGGCGAATACCAGCCGGTAAAGGTTGCGGCACAGCTGGCGGGCGGCCCTGCCTTCCCAGTCGCCTGGCAGCAGCTCATCCGGCAATTGCGGGTCGCGCAGCAGCAAGCGGCGGTACTCGTGAATCAGCAGCGTGCGCGCCAGGAAGCAGTCCTGGGGATTCAGCTCGGGCTGTTCCTTCAGGCTTTGCCACAACGGCCTGAACAGCTGGATGAACTCACTGTAATGCTGGCCAAGCTCTTCGATACGCCAGCTCTCGCGCACCTGGGCCCGCATGGCCTTGGAGGCCAATACTTCCTGGGTGTGGGTTTCGAAGACGATGCTGTCATCCACGGCGTCCAGCTCACGCAACGTGCCCGCAAGGTCAGTACGGTCCGCACGGGGGCACCCGAGCAGGTTCGGCGCCATCAACCCGTAGCCCTGCCACTCAAGCTCCTCCCTGACCGCTTTGCGCTTGGCGGCGTCGAGCTGGGACAGCAACACCAGGGTCCAGGCGCCGTCCCAGGCTGGCTGGCTGGGACTGTATACCCGTTTGAACGCTTTTTCGAAGCGCCGCCGACCGGTGCCGGTAAGGCTGTAATAGCTACGCCGGCCAACCTTCTCGGCGGTCAGCCAGCCTTCTTTGGTAAGCCGGAAGATGGAGGTGCGGATCAGCCGCTCATTGATCCCGATGGGTTCCAGCAGGTTGATCAGGCTGCCCAGCCATACCGTGCCGCCATGGGGCTCGATGGCATCGCCGTACAGCGTGATGATCAAAGAGCTGGCGCGGATTGGCGTCTGCTGCTGAAAGCGGGTGACCAGCGTGTTGAGGGGGGCAAGAGTGCTCATGGATGGACTGTGCGCAGATAAAGCCGTGACTATACCTGCGCTGCGGCCCGCGTGGCCATTGCGGGGGCTGGCAAGGCTCATGCCGGCCCCCGGCCTTTGGGGCGCAGCCCATCATCGGCCATGCGTGGGCGTTGTGCCTCAGCCTGGGCCAGCGGCGTGCATTCTACCAACCCCTGCATGCAACGCAGGGTCAGTTGCTGGTACTGCGCCGTGCCACGCTGCTTCCAGGCCAGTTCCTCGTCAGTCAGTGCACGCTTGACCTGCGCAGGTGAACCCATCACCAGGCTTTGCGCAGCACTCTGGAAGCCCGCCTTGACGAAAGCAGTGGCCGCCACGATGCAGCGTGGGCCGATACTGGCACCGTCCATCACCACCGCATTCATGCCAATCAGCGCATCCTCGCCCACCCGGCAGCCGTGCAGCACGGCGCCGTGGCCGACATGGCCGTTGCGTTCGATCACCGTATCGCCGCCCGGGAAGCCATGCATCACACAGGTGTCCTGCAGGTTGGCGCCCTCCTCGAGCACGATACGGCCAAAGTCCCCGCGCAGCGAGGCCAGGGGACCGACATAGCAACCGGCCCCGACTATTACGTCACCGATCAGCACCGCGCTGGGGTGCACATACGCACTGGGGTGGACGACCGGTGTAAGACCGTCAAGTCGATAGCAAGGCATTGTAATACTCCTAAAACCTAGATGTATTAAGCAATCTTGTATCACGTCTTAAGGCGCGTCAACGTTGAGGTTTTCAGCGTAACTGCGAGGTGAAGATCTGAATTTAAGCCTTGAAGCCGCACATTTTGTCGATTAAGCGATGCGATTAAGGGATACGAAAATACAATTTCGACGTTGATTGTTGGTATCGCATGTGACATATACTTGGTCACCGAGGCCGCCACCTGCGTGTGACGCTCCTGCAAACAACTCCAATAAAAGCCGGTGCCTTGACGCGCCGTGCGTGCAGCCCGAGGAACCCGACATGCCGCGATACCTTGACGTGCAGCCACCTGTAAACGGCGTCCAGTTGGTCACCCTGCAACGTCCAGACGCCCTGAACGCGTTGTGCACCGCACTGCTGGCGGAACTTGCTGCCACCCTCGAAGCCGCTGCACAGGATGATCAGGTGGCGGCCGTGGTCATCACAGGGAGCCTCAAAGCCTTCGCTGCCGGCGCCGACATCGCGGAAATGGCTGAACGTGACCTGGTGGGCATGCTCGACGACCCCCGCATTGCCCACTGGCGCACCATCGCGGCATTCCCCAAAGCGCTGATCGCTGCCGTCAACGGCTACGCCCTGGGTGGCGGCTGTGAGCTGGCCATGTGCGCGGACATCATCGTGGCAGGCAGTGATGCCCGCTTCGGCCAACCGGAAATCAACCTGGGGATCATGCCCGGTGCCGGTGGCACCCAACGCCTGCTGCGCGCCGTCGGCAAGCCCCTGGCCATGCAAATGGTGCTCACCGGCGAGCCCATCAGCAGCCGGCATGCCCTGCAAGCCGGGCTTGTCAGTGAGGTCACACAGCCCGAATTCACCGTGGAGCGGGCCCTGCACATCGCCCGCACCATTGCCGCAAAGGCGCCCCTGGCTGTGCGCCTGGCCAAACAAGCCCTTCTGCAGGCCGGCGACACCGACCTGGCCAGCGGCCTGCGCCTGGAACGCCAGGCCTTCACCGTGCTGGCGGGCACCGCCGACCGGGACGAAGGTATCCGCGCCTTCCAGGAAAAACGCCAGCCGCACTTCCAGGGCCGCTGAAACACTACCCGCCACCGACGGAGCGAGTCTGTCATGCCTTTCCAGCACATCGTGTTTGCCATTGAGGACGGCGTAGCCCTTCTCTCCTTCAACCGCCCAGAGCAGCTCAACAGTTTCAACACGGCCATGCACCTGGAAGTGCGCGAAGCGCTCAAACAGGTGCGCCACAGCAGCGAGGCCCGCGTGTTGCTGCTGACTGGCGAAGGCCGCGCGTTCTGCGCGGGCCAGGACCTGTCCGACCGTAACGTGGCACCAGGGGCCGACATGCCTGACCTGGGTGAGTCCATCGACAGGTTCTACAACCCGTTGGTGCGCACCCTGCGCGACCTGCCCATGCCGGTCGTGTGCGCCGTTAACGGTGTCGCCGCCGGGGCTGGAGCCAATATCCCGCTGGCGTGCGACCTGGTACTGGCAGCCCGCTCAGCCAGTTTCATCCAAGCCTTCTGCAAGATCGGCCTGGTGCCAGACTCGGGCGGCACCTGGCTGCTGCCGCGGCTGGTCGGCATGGCACGGGCCAAGGCCCTGGCCATGCTGGGCGAACGCCTTGGCGCAGAGCAGGCCGAGCAGTGGGGCTTGATCCACCGCGTGGTGGACGACGCCGCGCTGCGTGACGAAGCGCTGGCCCTCGCCCGCCAGCTGGCCACCCAGCCCACCTACGGTCTGGCCCTGATCAAGCGCGGGCTCAATGCCAGTTTCGACAACGGGTTCGACGACCAGCTGCAGCTGGAGCGTGACCTACAGCGCCTGGCCGGCCGCAGCGACGACTACCGTGAAGGTGTGAACGCGTTCATGAACAAACGCACCCCTGCGTTCAAGGGGCGCTGAAATGAGTGCACTTTCTGGTGAAACCCACGTTGCCGTCATCGGTGCCGGGGCCATGGGTGCCGGCATCGCGCAGGTCGCGGCCCAGGCAGGCCACCCTGTGATGCTTTACGACACCCGCCCCGGCGCTGCAGCCGAGGGGCTGGCCGGTATCGACCGACAATTGTCACGGCTGGTGGAGAAAGGCAGGTTGCAAGCGGCTGAACACGCCGCCATCTGCAACCGGTTGCGCCCCGTCGATAGCCTGGAGGCGCTGGCCGATGCCGGCCTGGTGATCGAAGCGATCGTCGAGGACATGCAGGTCAAGCAGGCCTTGTTCCAGCAGCTGGAGTCGGAGTGCCGCAGCGACTGCATTCTCGCCAGCAATACCTCCTCCCTGTCCATCACCCGCCTGGCCTCCGGGCTGCAGCGCCCTGAGCAAGTGGTGGGCATGCACTTCTTCAACCCAGCCCCGCTGATGGCCCTGGTAGAGGTCGTTTCCGGCCTGGCTACCGCCCCGGATGTCGCCGCTGTCGTGCATGCCACGGCTCAAGCCTGGGGCAAACGCCCGGTGTATGCGCGCTCCACGCCAGGCTTCATCGTCAACCGGGTAGCACGGCCTTTTTATGCCGAAAGCCTGCGCCTGCTGCAGGAAGGTGCGGCCGACTGCGCCAGCCTCGATGCGGTGTTGCGCGAGGCCGGTGGCTTTCGCATGGGCGCCTTTGAACTCACCGACCTGATTGGGCATGACGTCAACTACGCCGTGACGTGCTCAGTGTTCGAGGCCTTCTATGGCGACCCTCGCTTTCAGCCATCCTTGGCGCAAAAAGAACTGGTGGATGCGGGCCGCCTGGGGCGCAAGAGCGGGCATGGCTTTTACAGCTACCACGAACAGGCCGAACGCCCCCAGCCCGCAGAACTGTGTAGCGATACGCCTGTGGACGCCTGCACCCTGGAAGGCCCGGCGGGCATCCTGCAGCCATTGATTGACCGCTTGCGCGCCGGTGGCGTTGCCGTCAACGGCCGCGCAGGCAGCGGCCTGCTTCGGGTTGGCGATGCGACCCTGGCACTGTCCGACGGGCGCCTGGCCAGCCAGCGCGCTCAAGAGGATGGCCTGCCGAACCTGGTATTGCTCGATCTTGCCTTCGACTATGCCACCGCCACCCGCCTTGCCATCAGCTGGTCGGCCGACATGTCCAACCTGGCGCTGGAACAGGCCGTGGCATTGCTGCAGCGTGCAGGTTTGCGCGTGACGCCGGTGGCCGACCTGCCTGGGCTGGTGGTGCTGCGCACCGTTGCCATGCTGGCCAATGAAGCGGCCGATGCCGTGTTGCAAGGGGTTGGCACAGCAGCGGACATCGACCTGGCCATGCGCGCAGGCGTCAACTATCCCTGCGGGCCACTGCAATGGGCGTCGGCCATTGGCCTGGCCAACACCTTGCAGGTGCTCGAGAACCTGCAGCATGCCTATGGCGAAACCCGTTACCGGCCCTCGCTGCTGCTGCGCCGTTGTACGGCCGAGGGAGGGTCTTTGCATGACTGATCACGAACTGGCACAGGCCTGCGCCCAGGCCATGTACGCCCGCGACCCCGCCAGTCAGGGCCTGGGCATCCGCCTTGAAGCCGTTGCCCCCGGGCGTGTCACCGTCAGCATGGCGGTGCGGGCCGACATGATTCAGGGCCACGGCACCTGCCACGGTGGCTTTCTGTTCGCCCTGGCGGACTCGGCGTTCGCGTTCGCCTGCAACAGCCATGACCAGGCCACCGTGGCCTTGGGCTGCAGCATTGATTACCTGGCACCTGCGCTGCGCGATGACGTGCTCACCGCCAGCGCCGAGGAAGTCAGCCGCAAGGGCCGCACGGGCCTGTACCACGTGCGCATAAGTAACCAGCACGGAGCGCTGGTGGCGATGTTCCATGGCAAATCCTACAAAGTGCGCGGCACCGTGCTGGCGCAGGAGAGCGAAGATGAATGAACACATGCCCGGCGATGCCTTGATCATCGACGCCATCCGCACCCCCATCGGCCGCTACGGCGGGGCCCTGAGCGGGATCAGGGCCGATGACCTTGCCGCCATACCACTCAAGGCCCTGATGCAGCGGCACCCGAGCCTAGACTGGCAGGCCGTCGACGATGTCATCCTTGGCTGCGCCAACCAGGCCGGCGAGGACAACCGCAACGTGGCGCACATGGCCAGCCTGCTGGCTGGCCTGCCGGTCGACGTGCCGGGCACTACCCTCAACCGGCTGTGCGGCTCGGGCCTGGATGCCATTGGCAACGCTGCCCGCGCTTTGCGCTGCGCAGAGGCCGGGCTGATGCTGGCAGGCGGTGTGGAGTCCATGTCGCGAGCGCCCTTCGTGATGGGTAAAGCCGAACACGCCTTTGGCCGTACAGCCGAACTGTACGACACCACCATCGGCTGGCGCTTCGTCAACCCGGCGCTCAAACAGGTATACGGCACCGACTCGATGCCGGAGACCGCCGAGAACGTAGCCGAGCAGTACGGCATTTCCCGCGCCGACCAGGATGCCTTCGCCCTGCGCAGCCAGCAAAAAGCCGCCGCCGCCCAGGCCCGCGGGCGCCTGGCACAGGAAATCGTGCCGGTCGAGGTTGCCCGGCGCAAAGGCCCGGCCCTGGTGGTGGAGCATGACGAACACGTGCGTGCCGAAACCACGCTCGAGCAGCTTGCTCGCCTGGGTACGCCGTTTCGCGAAGGCGGCACCGTCACGGCGGGCAATGCCTCGGGGGTCAACGACGGCGCCTGCGCGCTGCTGCTGGCCAGCCCCTCGGCGGCGCGCCGTCATGGGCTGAAGGCCCGTGGCCGTATCGTCGGCATGGCTGTCGCCGGCGTCGAGCCCAGGCTGATGGGCATCGGCCCGGTGCCCGCGACCCGCAAGGTGCTCGAACTGACCGGCCTGGCAATGGCAAGCATGGACGTCATCGAGCTCAACGAAGCGTTCGCCGCGCAGGGGCTGGCCGTGCTGCGCGAACTGGGCGTGGCGGACGACGACCCACGGGTAAACCGCAACGGCGGCGCCATTGCCCTTGGGCATCCGTTGGGCATGAGCGGTGCGCGGCTGGTGACCACGGCCCTGCACGAGCTTGAGGAAACCGCCGGGCGCTATGCCCTGTGCACCATGTGCATTGGGGTGGGCCAAGGCATCGCGATGGTCATCGAGCGCCTCTGAGCGCCCTGCGCCATCGCCGTGTTACCTAGCGGCGCGCAGCCCTATATGCTGCGCTTATTGCACTCACCGCCCAGTGCCCTGACCGAGGCTACGGCGTACAACAACAATTCGAGTGAAACCATGAACATGTACCATGATGCCGATCGTGCCCTGCTGGACCCCCTGGAAACCGCCAGTGTCGATGCCTTGCGCCAGCACCAGCTGACGCAGTTGCGCTGGAGCCTGAAGCACGCCTACGACAATGTCCCGTTGTACCGCCAGCGCTTTGCCGAATGCGGTGCTCACCCCGATGACCTGCGTTGCCTGGAAGACCTGGCGAAGTTCCCCTTCACCGGCAAAAGCGACCTGCGTGACAACTACCCCTACGGTATGTTCGCCGTGCCCCAGGAAGAGGTGGTGCGCCTGCATGCCTCCAGCGGCACCACCGGCAAGCCTACGGTGGTGGGCTACACCCAGAACGACATCGACACCTGGGCCAACGTGGTGGCCCGCTCCATCCGCGCTGCGGGTGGGCGCAAGGGTGACAAGGTTCACGTGTCCTACGGTTACGGCCTGTTCACCGGCGGGCTCGGCGCCCACTACGGGGCCGAGCGCCTGGGCTGCACGGTGATCCCCATGTCGGGTGGGCAGACCGAGAAGCAGGTGCAGCTGATTCGCGACTTCCAGCCCGACATCATCATGGTCACGCCGTCTTACATGCTCAACCTGGCCGACGAGATCGAGCGCCAGGGCATCGACCCGCACGCCCTGAAGCTGCGCCTGGGCATTTTCGGCGCCGAGCCATGGACCGACGAGCTGCGCCGGTCCATTGAACAGCGCCTGGGCATCCAGGCGCTGGACATCTATGGCCTCTCCGAAATCATGGGCCCCGGGGTGGCGATGGAATGCATCGAGACCAAGGATGGCCCGACCATTTGGGAAGACCACTTCTACCCCGAGATCATCGACCCGGTCACCGGTGCAGTGCTGCCTGACGGGCAGTTGGGCGAGCTGGTGTTCACCTCGCTGAGCAAGGAAGCCCTGCCCATGGTGCGCTACCGCACCCGCGACCTCACCCGGCTGCTACCCGGCACTGCCAGGCCGATGCGGCGCATCGGCAAGATCACCGGCCGCAGCGACGACATGCTCATCATCCGTGGGGTGAACGTATTCCCCACGCAGATTGAAGAGCAGGTGCTGAAAATAAAACAGCTTTCAGAGATGTATGAAATACACCTGTATCGCAATGGCAACCTGGACAGTGTCGAGGTGCACGTTGAGCTGCGCGCAGAATGCCAGCACCTCGACGACAGCCAGCGCACGTTGCTCACGGCCGAACTGGCGCGGCAGGTCAAGACCTACATCGGCATCAGCACCCAGGTGCGGTTGCAGCCATGCGGCACGCTCAAGCGTTCAGAAGGCAAGGCTTGCCACGTTTTTGACAAGCGGCTTGCCAGCTGACTAATCCAGCTGCCCCCGAGCCCCGGCCTGTTCGGGGCTTTTTTTTGCACGTCGTGCGCCCTGTGGGGCGGGCTTGCCCGCGAAAAGGGCGGAACCGATACAAAAATATCATTCGATACAACATAAACTGTTTGACGATGTATTATGTATCGCTTACAAATGACGCATGCCCCAGCAGGAGTCGCCCCCATGTACGCACAGCTAGTGGAAACCGGCGTCAAGCACGTCAAGGCCCTGGAAGAAATGTCCCCCGAAGAGCGGCATTTCCAGGAAAAGATCGACGCTGAAATCAAGATCGAGGCCAAGAACTGGATGCCCGAGGCCTACCGCCAAACGCTCATCCGACAGATCTCGCAGCACGCCCACTCAGAAATCGTCGGCATGCTCCCCGAAGGCAACTGGGTCACCCGCGCCCCCAGCCTCAAGCGCAAGCTGCAACTGATGGCCAAGATCCAGGATGAAGCCGGCCACGGGCTCTACCTGTACAGCGCCATGGAAACCCTGGGGGCCGACCGCGATGATGAAATCGCCAAGCTGCACAGCGGCAAGGCCAAGTACTCCAGCATCTTCAACTACCCCACCCTCAGCTGGGCCGACATGGGCGCCGTGGGCTGGCTGGTGGACGGCGCTGCCATCGTCAACCAGGTGGTGCTGCAGCGCACCTCCTATGGCCCCTACGCCCGGGCCATGGTGCGCATCTGCAAGGAAGAAAGCTTTCACCAGCGCCAGGGCTACGAAATCCTCCTGACCATGATGCGCCAGGGCACCCAGGCCCAACGGGACATGGTGCAGGACGCCATCAACCGCCTGTGGTGGCCGGCCCTGATGATGTTCGGCCCAAGCGACGAGCATTCGCCCAACAGCGCCCAGTCCATGGCCTGGAAAATCAAACGCCAGACCAACGACGAGCTGCGCCAGCGCTTCATCGACCAGACCGTGCCGCAACTCGAACTGCTGGGCTGCACTGCCCCGGACCCACACCTGAAATGGAACGCCGAGCGCGGCCATTACGACTTTGGCGACATTCAGTGGGACGAGTTCTACGAAGTGATCAAGGGCAATGGCCCCTGCAACCAGGAACGTGTGGCCACCCGGCGCCAGGCCATCGAAGGCGGCGCCTGGGTACGCGAGGCCGCGGTGGCCTATGCGCGCAAGCAGCAGAACAAGAACGCCGCCTGAGCGGCGAATGATGCGGAGATCGAAAATGTCTGTCTGGACCCTCTACGAAGTGTTCGTGCGCAGCAAGCACGGCCTGAACCACAAGCATGTGGGCAGCGTGCACGCCGCCGACGCGGCCATGGCCATGGAAAACGCCCGCGAGCTGTACACCCGTCGCAGTGAAGGCGTGAGCCTGTGGGTGGTGCCTTCGGCCTTGATCACCGCCTCTGCGGCGGATGAGAAGGACCCGCTGTTCGCCCCCGCCGATGACAAGGTGTACCGCCATGCCAGCTTCTATGAGCTGCCCGATGAAGTGGGGCACATGTGAGGTCCGCCATGCATACACAACCCCTGATTCCGTACTTGTTGCTGCTGGGCGACAGTGCCCTGGTGCAGGGCCAACGGCTGTGCGAATGGTGCGGGCGGGCACCGGCCATCGAGGAAGAACTCGCGCTGATGAATGTCGGCCTCGACCTGGTGGGCCAGGCCCGCAACTGGCTGGACTACGCCGCCGAGCTGCTGGGCGACGGTCGCGATGCCGATGACCTGGCCATGCGCCGCGACGAGCGCGCATACCGCAACCTGCTGCTGGTCGAGCAGCCCAATGGTGACTTCGCCGTCACCATGACCCGGCAGTTTTTTTACGACGCCTGGCACCATGCCGTGCTGCAGGGCCTGGCGGGTTCCAGCGACGCACGTATCGCTGGCATTGCGGCGAAGGCACTGAAAGAGGCGACCTACCACCTGCGCCGTTCCAGTGAATGGGTGCAGCGCCTGGGCGGCGGCACCGATGAAAGCCGCCGGCGCATGCTGGCCGCCATCACGCTGCTGTGGCGCTTCACCGTCGAATTGACCGCAGGCAGTGATGACGAAGTGCAGCTTGCCGAAGCGGGCGTGGCCGCAGACCCTGTCGCCGTGGCAAATGCCTGGCGCGAGCAGGTGGCCGCCACCTTCGCCGCCGTGGAGCTGCCCGTGCCCCAGCCTGCCAGCCATTTTTACCTGGATGGGCGCAAGGGCCTGCACACCGAGCACCTGGGCCTGTTGCTGGCCGAGATGCAGTTCCTGCCGAGGGCCTACCCCGATGCAACCTGGTGAGCTGATAGCCGGTGACCGCGGCGCCCGGGCCCTGCGCGAGGGTGACCTGGCCCGTGCCTGGGGCGTACTGGCCCAGGTCATGGACCCGGAGGTACCGGTTGTCAGCGTGGTGGACCTGGGCGTGGTGCGGGATGTGGCCTGGCGTGACGGGCACCTGCACCTGGTCGTGACCCCTACCTACTCCGGCTGCCCGGCCACGGAAGTGATCGAAGGCGATATCCGCCAGGCACTGGAGCAGGCCGGGTTCAGTGCGCCTGCGCTGGAGCGGCGCCTGACCCCGGCCTGGAGCAGCGACTGGATCAGCGAGCTGGGCCGCCAGCGCCTGCACGCCTATGGCATTGCCCCGCCCGAAGGCAGCACCAGCAAGGCCAGTTTGTTGGGCAAGCCGCCCGAGGTGCGCTGCCCGCAATGCGGCAGCGCCCATACCGAGCTGCTCAGCCAGTTCGGTTCCACGGCCTGCAAGGCGCTGTATCGCTGCCGCGCGTGCCTTGAGCCGTTCGACTATTTCAAATGCATTTGAGCCGTGGAGAGCACCATGAGCCAGTTTCACAGCCTGACCGTCAAGCAAGTGCGCACTGAGACCCGCGATGCGGTGTCCATCGTCTTCGACGTGCCCGAGCATCTGCAGGCGCAGTTTCGCTTCACCCAAGGTCAGTACCTGGTCATGCGTACGCAGCTGGATGACCAGGAGGTGCGCCGTTCCTATTCCATCTGCAGCGCTGTGCAGGACGGCGAGTTGCGGGTTGCGGTCAAGCGCGTGCCGGGCGGGCGCTTTTCGGCGTTTGCCAATGAAGTGCTGCAGCCCGGGCAGCAACTGGAGGTGATGCCGCCCGCCGGCAGCTTCTTCGTGTCGCTGGATCCAGCCCGCCACGGGCAGTACCTGGGTGTGGCGGCCGGCAGCGGTATCACGCCGTTGCTGTCCATCATCGCCACCACCCTGGCTACCGAGCCCCACAGCCGCTTTACCTTGCTGTACGGCAACCGCGCCAGCGCCAGTGCACTGTTCCGCGACAAGCTCGAAGACCTGAAAAACCAGTACCTCGACCGCCTCAACCTGATCTTCGTGTTCAGCCGCGAGCAGCAGGACGTGGACCTGTACAACGGCCGGATCGACGCAGACAAGTGCGGCCAGTTGTTTACCCGCTGGCTGGATGTGCCGGCCCTGGACGCCGCGTTCATCTGCGGGCCACAGGCCATGACCGAGACGGTGCGGGCCAGCCTGCAGGCCAATGGCATGGCCAAGGATCGCATCCACTTCGAACTGTTCGCCGCTGAAGGCAGCCACGCCCGCCGCCAGGCGCGGGCAGCGGCCCGCCAGGTGGACGCTGCCGTCAGCCATGTCACCGTGATCAGCGATGGCCGGGCGCTGGCCTTCGACTTGCCGCGCAACACCCAGAGCGTGCTGGATGCAGGCAATGCCATGGGTGCCGAGCTGCCGTATTCGTGCAAGGCCGGGGTGTGTTCCACCTGCAAGTGCCGCGTGGTCGAGGGCGAGGTGGAGATGGACAGCAACCATGCCCTGGAAGATTACGAAGTGGCCGCCGGGTATGTGCTTTCGTGCCAGACGTACCCGGTGAGCGACAAGGTAGTCCTCGATTTCGACCAGCTCTGAAACCGCGCCGCCTGCTTCGCGGGTAAACCCGCTCCCACAGATAAGGCGCTTGTGCAAACCCCTGTAGGAGCGGCGGTGCGGCAATCCGATTTACCCGCGAAGAGGCCCTGAGCAACACCGCAACACCTGCGTGACCTCAACAAAACAATTACAAAACCAAGAGATCGCTTGCCATGACCCCCGAGCACATAGAAAGCATCACCAATCACCCCGATTTCCAGCACCTGGTGCGGCGTAAGCGCCGCCTCAATGGCAGCCTGACCCTGACCATGCTGGTGATCTACTACGGCTTCGTGCTGCTGGTGGCCTTCTCCCCCAGCACCCTGGGCCAGTCCCTCAGTGGTGGTGTAACCACCGTCGGCATGCTGGTTGGGGTGCTCATGGTGCTGTTGTCCTTCGCCCTCACCGGCATTTATGTGCACCGCGCCAACCATGTGCTCGACCCGCTCAACGACAAGGTCCGCCAGGAGTGCGCACAATGAACTGGACAGCCATTTCGATGTTCATGGTGTTCGTCTGCTTCACCCTGCTGGTGACCCGCTGGGCTGCCCTGCGCACCCGCTCGGCCAGCGACTTCTACACTGCTGGCGGCGGCCTGACCGGCATGCAGAACGGCCTGGCCATCGCCGGGGACATGATCAGCGCGGCCTCGTTCCTGGGCATCTCGGCCATGATGTTCATGAACGGCTACGACGGGCTGCTGTACGCCCTGGGTGTGCTGGCAGGCTGGCCGATCATCCTGTTTCTGATCGCCGAACGGCTGCGCAACCTGGGCAAGTACACCTTTGCCGATGTGGTGAGCTACCGCCTGGCACAAACCCCCGTGCGCCTGACCTCCGCTTTCGGCACCCTGGTGGTGGCGCTGATGTACCTGGTCGCGCAGATGGTGGGGGCCGGCAAGCTGATCGAGTTGCTGTTCGGCATCAGCTACCTGTACGCGGTCATGCTGGTAGGTGTGCTTATGGTCGCCTATGTCACGTTTGGTGGCATGCTGGCCACCACCTGGGTGCAGATCATCAAGGCGGTGATGCTGCTGTCGGGCACCAGCTTCATGGCATTCATGGTGCTCAAACACTTTGGTTTCAGCACCGAGGCCATGTTCGCCAGTGCCGTGGCCGTGCACGCCAAGGGCCAGGCGATCATGGCGCCCGGGGGGTTGCTGTCCAACCCGATCGACGCCATTTCTCTGGGGCTGGGCATGATGTTCGGCACGGCCGGGCTGCCGCACATCCTCATGCGCTTCTTCACCGTCAGCGATGCCAAGGAAGCGCGCAAGAGCGTGTTCTACGCCACCGGCTTCATCGGCTACTTCTACCTGTTGCTGATCGTGATCGGCTTCGGCGCCATCGTCATGGTCGGTACAGAGCCTGCCTACCGTGATGCCGCTGGGGCCATCATCGGCGGCGGCAACATGGTGGCCGTCCACCTGGCCCAGGCCGTAGGCGGCAACCTGTTCCTGGGCTTCATCTCCGCCGTGGCCTTTGCCACCATCCTGGCGGTGGTGGCCGGCCTGGCCTTGTCGGGCGCTTCTGCCGTGTCCCACGACCTGTATGCGTGCGTGGTACGCCAAGGCAAGGCCACCGAGCAGGAAGAAATGCGCGTGTCGCGCATCGCCACGCTGATGATCGGCCTGCTCGCCGTCATCTTGGGCCTGCTGTTCGAATCGCAGAACATCGCCTTCCTTTCCGGGCTGGTACTGGCCGTGGCCGCCTCGGTCAACTTCCCGGTGCTGCTGCTTTCGATGTTCTGGAAAGGCCTCACCACCCGCGGTGCGGTGTGCGGCAGCATGGCCGGGCTGGTGTCGGCGGTACTGCTGGTGGTGCTGGGCCCTGCGGTGTGGGTGAACGTACTGCACCACGAGCAGCCGTTGTTCCCCTACAGCAACCCGGCGTTGTTTTCCATGAGCCTGGCGTTTCTGGGGGCCTGGGCATTCTCGGTAACTGACTCCTCCGAGCGTGCACGCGAGGAGCGCGGCCGCTACCTGGCCCAGTTCATCCGCTCCATGACCGGTATCGGCGCTGCCGGCGCCAGCAAGCATTGACAGCCAAGGCCTATCACCATGTCGGATAAAACAACAACAATGAACCGTACCCCCTTCATGCCAGCAGCGTGCCTGGCCGCCCTCGCCCTGCCTTTGCCGGCGTTTGCCGACTTCATCGGCGACAGCCATGCGCGGCTTGAACTGCGCAACCACTACATCAACCGCGACTTCAGGCAGGCCAACGCGCCCCAGGCCAAGGCCGAAGAATGGGCACAGGGTTTCACCGCCCGTGTGGAGTCGGGCTTCACCGAAGGCCCGATCGGGTTTGGCGTCGATGCCATGGGCCAGCTGGGCCTCAAGCTGGACAGCAGCCGCGATCGGCGTAACACCGGCCTGCTGCCCTTTGGCCCGCGCAGCCATGAACCGGTGGATGACTACAGCGAACTGGGCCTGACCGCAAAAGCCCGGGTGTCGAAAAGCACCCTGCGCCTGGGCACGCTGCAGCCGATATTGCCGGTGGTGGTGTTCAACGACACGCGGCTGCTGGCCTCCACCTTCCAGGGCGGCTTGCTCACCAGCCAGGAGCTGGACGGCCTGACCATAAATGCGGGCCGGCTGACCAAGGCCAACCTGCGCGATTCTTCAGGCCGCGATGATATCGGCTACGGCGCCGCCAGCAGCGACCACCTCGACCTGGCGGGCGGCAGCTATGCCATCACCCCGCAGACCAGCGTCAGCTACTACTACGCCAAACTGCAGGACATCTACCGCCAGGAGTTCATCGGTCTGGTCGACACTCGCCCCTTGGGCGAAGGGCTGAGCCTGCGCAGCGACCTGCGCTATTTCGACAGCCGCAGCGATGGCGCACAGCGTGCGGGCGAGATCGACAACCGCAACTTCAACGCCATGTTCACCCTGGGGGTACGTGCCCACAAGTTCACTGCCACCTGGCAACAGATGTCGGGGGGCAGCGCCTTCCCGTTCGTCAATGGCGGCGACCCGTTCACCGTGAACCTGGTCACCTACAACACCTTCACCCGCGCCGGGCTGGACTCCTGGCAACTGCGCTACGACTACGATTTCGTCGCGCTGGGCATCCCCGGTCTGAGTTTCATGACCCGCTACACCGATGGCCGCGGTGCACACACCGCCACCATCAGCAACGGCCGTGAGCGTGAGCGCGACACGGACCTCACCTATGTGATCCAGAGTGGCCCGTTCAAGGACGTGAGCCTGCGCTGGCGCAACGTCACCTTCCGCTCCGGCAACGGGCTGACCAATGCCGTTGACGAGAACCGCCTGATCATCGGCTACACCCTGGCGCTGTGGTAAGCGCGCCCCCTCACTTGACTCGCCTGGAGAAACGCATGTCTGCCGCCCCTACCCTGCAAAGCTTCATCGCCGGCCGCTGGCTGGGCCAACACGGTGCCCAGGCCCTGCGCAGCGCCCTTGACGGGCACACACTCGCCTACAGCCATGAGGAACGCCCCGACTTCGCCGAGGCTGTGGACTTCGCCCGCCAACGCGGGTTGCCCAGCCTGATGGGCATGGACTTCCAGCAGCGCGCTGCACGCCTCAAAGCCATCGCACTGTACCTGGCCGAACGCAAGGAACAGCTGTATGCCCTGTCTCACCACAGCGGCGCCACCCGCGCCGACAGCTGGATCGACATAGAAGGTGGTAATGCCACGCTGTTTTCCTATGCCGGTATCGGCAGCCGGGAGTTGCCGTCCGGCAATGTGCTGCACGAGGGCCCGGCCATGGCACTGGGCAAGCTCGGGCATTTTGCCGGCACCCATATCCTGGTGCCGCGTGCGGGTGTGGCGGTGCACATCAACGCCTTCAACTTCCCTATCTGGGGCATGCTGGAAAAGTTCGCGCCCACCTTCCTGGCTGGCATGCCGTGCATCGTCAAGCCAGCCACCTCGACCAGCTACCTGACCGAAGCGGTGGTCCGCCTGATGCAGGCCTCCGGGCTTCTGCCCGAAGGCAGCCTGCAACTGGTGGTCGGCAGCACCGGCGACCTGCTCGATCGCCTGCAAGGGCAGGACGTGGTGACGTTCACCGGCTCCGCAGACACCGCCGCCAAGCTGCGCGTCACCCCTAACCTGATACGCCACTCGGTACCGTTCACCGCCGAGGCCGATTCGCTCAACTGCGCCATTCTTGGGCCCGACGTCAGCCCGGACAGCGAGGCATTCGAGCTGTACATCAAGGAGGTGGTGCGCGAAATGACCACCAAGGCCGGCCAGAAATGCACCGCTATCCGCCGCGCCATCGTACCGGCCAGGCATATCGACGCCGTTGCCACGCGCCTGCGTGAGCGCCTGGCCAAGGTGGTGGTCGGTGACCCTTCGGTGGAGGGCGTGCGCATGGGCGCCCTGGCGTCTCATGACCAGCAGCGCGATGTGGCCGAGCGTGTGCGCAGCCTGTTGCACAGTTGCGATCAGCTGTTCGGGGCCAGCGACGGGTTCGCCCCCCGCGGCGAAGGCGTTGCCGAAGGCGCATTCTTCGCGCCGACCTTGCTCCAGGCCCGCGACCCCCATGCCGAAGGCGGCGCCCACGACATCGAGGCCTTCGGCCCGGTGAGCACGCTGATGGCCTACCACGACCTGGACGAAGCCCTGGCCCTCGCGGCCCGTGGCAAGGGCAGCCTGGTGGCCACCCTGGTGACCAGCGATCGCGCAGTGGCAGCCAAGGCGGTTCCCGTCGCAGCCGCCTGGCATGGCCGGCTGCTGGTGCTGGACAGCGAAGCGGCCAAGGAATCCACCGGCCACGGCTCGCCACTGCCGCAACTCAAGCATGGCGGGCCTGGGCGCGCCGGTGGCGGTGAAGAACTGGGCGGCCTGCGCGCGGTCAAGCATTACCTGCAACGCGCCGCCGTGCAGGGCTCACCGAGCATGCTCAGCGCAGTCACCGGAGAGTATGTGCGTGGCGGCAAAGTGATCGAAACAGAGGTGCACCCTTTCCGCCGCTATTTCGAACAGCTGCAAATCGGTGAGTCGCTACTGACCCACCGGCGCACGGTCACCGAAGCCGACCTGGTCAACTTCGGTTGCCTGTCGGGCGATCATTTCTACATGCATTTCGACGAGATTGCCGCCAAGGCCTCGCAGTTTGGCAAGCGCATTGCTCATGGCTATTTCGTGTTGTCGGCCGCCGCCGGGCTGTTCGTCTCCCCTGGAGAAGGGCCCGTGCTGGCCAACTATGGCCTGGACACCCTGCGCTTCATCAACCCGGTAGGCATCGGCGATACCATCCAGGCGCGCCTGACCTGCAAGCGCAAGATCGACCAGGGCAAGACCAGCCCGCTGGGCCAACCCCAGGGGGTGGTGGCCTGGGATGTGGAGGTGACCAACCAGCTGGGGGAAGTGGTTGCCAGTTACGACATCCTGACGCTGGTGCTCAAGCAGCCTGTATAAGCGGCGGCGGCCATCGTGGCGCCGAGCCGTGCGCCGCGACGGCTGCACAAGCGATTTAGCAAGGTGGTGGCCTTTGGCTATTTAGTACATCCGTCCTAATCGCCCCGCCTGACTCGTGGGTTTATAGTCCGGGGATAACACCGCCAAGGAAGCTTCTTAATGACCCCCTTCAAACTGCTTATCAGTGCTGCCATCCTGGTCGGCGTGGCCGGCTGCCAGACTGTCAAGCCTTCTGACGATACCCTCAAGCAACGTACCGAACTGGTGCTGAACACCAAGGTTTCCCGGATCGCGGACGTGCGCAACGACAGCACCATTACCTATTACACAGCAGCCACTGGCAAAGGACGATTCGAGTGTCAGATCCCGAGCGGCGCCCTGGTGGCGGTGGCGGGGATGGGTATCTACCAACCTTCACCCAGCTGCGTGAAGGAAGGCGAAACCCCGAGGCTGCAGTAGCAGCTGATACAGCGCTGGTTTAACCGACCGGCGCCGCCGAACCTTCGCGCAACGTGCGCAGGGCGGCCCGCAGCTCGGCTGGGCGCACGGGTTTGGACAATACCGCGATGTCGCGACCCTGCACCACTGCCTGGATTCTGTCCGGGTCATGGCCGGTCATGATCAGCGCTGGCACGGCCCACCCCCGCTGCGCCCGCAACCGTTCAATGCAATCCACACCGGTCGCCTCTTGTCCCAGGTCATAGTCCGCCACGATCACGTCGCAGTCACGGTTGGTGACCTGCGCCGAACTGTGCGCAGCCACCTCGCACCCCCAGCGCTGCAGCAGCCCGGTGGTCGCGCGCAACACGTTATGGTCATCCTCGATCAGGCACACCCGCAAGCCGCTCAGCATGCCGGGCGCTGCCAGTGCCTGTTCGGTAACGGCCTTTTGGGTTTGCGCAGCCAGGCGCGGCAAGCCTTGCAGTGCCATTGTGGTGCCATGCCCCGGCCGCGAGCGCAATTGCACGTGCAAACCCATCAACCGGCCCAGCCTGCGCACAATCGACAGGCCCAGCCCCACGCCTTCGATGTCCTTGTCACGCACCTGCCGTACCCGATAGAACTCTTCGAACACCAGCGCCTGGTGCGCCGGGTCGATACCCCTGCCCTGGTCGCAGATGACAATGGCCAGCCCGTTACCACAGCGCCTTACGGCAATCAGCAGTGGGCGTTGCGCGGCGTACTTGAAGCTGTTGGACAGCACGTTCTGCACCATGGTGGCCAGCATGCCGCGGTCAGCCCGTGTCCAGTGGGTGCAGGGGCGCAGGCGCATGTCCACGCCGGCCCACCGGGCTGCTTCGGCGTTCTGGCGCAACAGCTCGGCCAGAAATTCGCCCAGCGCAAAGGTTTCGTAGCGAGGCTGCACACGGCCGTTGTCCAGGGTGTACAGGTCCAGAATCGAACGGAACAGCTGCGACACGTTCAACAGCGAGCGGTCGATGCTGTCCACCAAGCTGCGCTCTTCTTCCCCCAGCCGTGCCTCGCGCAGGCACGCCGTGAACAGGCTGATGGAGTGAATCGGCTGGCGCAGGTCATGGCTGGCCTGGGCCAGAAAACGCGATTTTTCGCGGTTGGCCGCCGCCGCCTGCTCCGACGCCTTGCGGGTGCGCTCCAGCAGCAAGTGGGCGTAGCCGGGTATCACCGTGCTGGTGACCAGCAGCATCAGCACCATGAACGGGTTGGCCTGCCAGTACGGGGTAATCTGGTACACGGCCAGCAGCGCCACCAGCGCAAGGCCAGTGGCAATCGCCAGGTAGCGCGAGCCAAAGCGCATGCCGTTGCCCAGGTTCACCCACACCATCACTGCATACAGCGGCAATGCGGGCTCGCCGCCTACCACAAGGCCAAAGCAGGTGCCGGTGTAGTCATGCACCATGCCCAGCACCCGCCGCCAGGGGTAGTGGCCGGGCCAGCGGGCGATGGCCTGGCGCAAAGCCACCGACACCAACAGAAAAATGAAAATGTAGCAGCTTACGATGAGATGGACGCCAGGCGTGCTGCCGGGCAGAAACACCAGCAGGCTGACGTACACCAGTGCACAACTGCCCACCACCAGGCGCAGGTTGGCTTGGTCCAGTTCGTTGTTCTTGTCCAGTTCCATGGGCATTGTCCTTTTCGTGCGGCTACTTCGTGCGGGCGCGAGCAGGCCCTTCGGGGAGGGCATGCTAAGTTAACATGGTTGGATCCAACCGCGGCCATAGGGAGTTGCCAGGCGTGAAGTGTCGCATCATTGTGGCGGATGACCATCCGCTGTTCAGGGAAGCCATGGTGCGCACCGTGCAGCGCGTGCTGCCGGGTGCTTGCGTGGAAGAAGCAGGGAGGCTGGACGAGGTGATCGCCCTGGCCGTGGTCGGGGACGTGCCAGACACGCTGATACTGGACCTGCGTTTCCCTGGTTTGGCAGACGTCGCCAGCCTGGCGCAGCTGCGCCGGCAGTGGCAGCGCACTACGTTGATCATCGTGTCCATGGTCGATGACCCGGTGATCATCGAGCAGGTCATGGCCACGGGCGTGGACGGGTTTATTGGCAAGAGCCTGGGCGCTGATGAAATCGGGGCGGCCATCCTGGCCATTCGCCAGGGCGATGTGCTGGTTCGGTACCTGCCTTCAGGGTTCCTGCCCAGCCTCGACGCCGAGCAGGGGGTGGAGCAGCTCACCCAGCGTCAGCAGGAAGTGCTGCAACTCATTGCCCAAGGCAAGACCAACAAGGAAATCGCCAAGGAATTGGACATCTCGCCGTTTACCGTGCGCATCCATGTGTCATCACTGTTGAAAGCGTTGAACGTCAGCTCCCGCACCGCGGCCGCAGTCAAGTACACCGGCAGTTGAACCGTTGGTCCGGGTTGAGCCAACTGACGGGGACCTCTCACACGTTAAGCGCTTCTCACACTATGAGAGGTCATCGGTGGCTTGGCCTCTCACTCCTGTGTTGGCCCGCCCATAGGCGGGCCCTTTTACCCGGACGGAGGGCGCAAACATGAGCACCAGGCACTGGATGGGTGGCGGTAACGTGCAGGATGATTGGCCGGAACTCGAGCCAGACCTGCGTAACGACCGTGTGGATGACCCTGACACAGACCCTGGCATAACGGATGACGAGCAAAACCCGCCAGCCGTGCCTGCCAGTGAGCCCGAGTCAGGGGCCTGACAGGGCGGTATTAAAGGTGGTTTCAGGCAGTGGTCGCCGGGTCTTCAACTGACTGGTTGGGCTTGCTGCCTGAAATACGCCAGCTCACGTCGGTGACGCCGTACCGCTCAGCCATTGGCCGGCTGACCTTGCGGATTTTCTCGCGCCCGAATTTCGGGATGATGCCAATCCCGGCATCACAGCTTGCCCAGTGCCACGCCTCTGCATTGTCCATGCGCTCCAGGCGGATGATGAAACTGCGCAGCTCCCCGTGAAGCTTGTAGTCGATGATGTACAGCTGGGGACTAGGCATCGCTCGACCCTCCTCTTTTCCATGGATGACTCAAGGATGGAGTGCTGGGGCGGGCCAAAAATTCCATCGGATGTGAGGCCTGGGCAGCACAGTAGACTCGGCGCTCCATGGCGCCAAAAACTTGCGGGCCAACCATTGGCGTAAAATCAGAGCGCTCGCGAATCCTAAGGTGCAGTGCCTATAATGGCCGCCTTCCTGCCCGGCGATGCGTCGATGGGCTGTCTGTCAGGTCTGTACAAGGCACCGCCATGAAGTCGACCGCTAACCAGCCCGCCGCGCCCCACCCGTCGAATCTCAGCCCCAGCCACCTGGACTTCCCCGTGGTCGGCATCGGCGCCTCGGCGGGTGGCATGGAGGCCATCTGCACACTGTTCCGGCAAATGCCGGCTGACTCCGGCATGGCCTTTGTCATCGTGCTGCACCTGTCGCCCGACCATCAAAGCGTCGCCGACCGCATCATCCAGGAAACCACCAGCATGCCCGTGCGCCAAGTCACCGAGCCGGTGCCTATCGAGCGCAACCACGTCTACGTCATTTCGCCTGCCAATCGGCTGTCGACCAACGACGGTTACCTGCGTGTAGCACCGGCCAACCGACGCCGCGGCGATCACGTGGCGATCGACCTGTTTTTCCGTGACCTGGCCGATGTGCACAAGGACCATGCGTTCTGCGTGGTGTTGTCCGGTACCGGCGCGGACGGCGCGGTGGGGCTCTCGCGTATCAAGGAGCAAGGCGGCGTGACCCTGGTGCAGAGCCCGGACGATGCGCAATACGACAGCATGCCCCGGGCCGCCATAGAGACCGGCCTGGTGGATGTGGTGCTGCCGGCTGCGGAACTGGCGCAGAAACTCATGGAGCTGTGGCACAACGCCTGCCAGGTGAAGCTGCCCCGCATTGACGACGACACGCTGCCACCTGCCTTGGGTACTCGGGCAGGCGACCCGCAAGCCTCCGAGCCCCTGCTTGAGGAGATACTGCTGCAACTGCGCAGCGTCACCGGCCACGACTTCCAGCATTACAAACGCGCGACCGTGCTGCGCCGTATCGAACGGCGCCTGCACGTGACCGGTCAGCCCGACTTGGCCGCCTACCTGCATTACCTTGAGGAACACCAGGACGAGTCGGCAGCCCTGCTCGCCGACATGCTGATTGGCGTTACCAATTTCTTCCGCGACCGGGAAGCCTTCGAGGCCCTGGAGCGGCACGTGTTGCCACAGCTGGTCAGCGAACCGGACCCCTGCGAAGGTGCAGGCGAGATTCGCATCTGGTCTGCCGGCTGCTCCACCGGCGAAGAAGCGTACAGCCTGGCCATCCTTGCCTGCGAGCAACTTGCCGTGGAACAGCGCGCCAGCCAGGTGCAGGTGTTCGCCACCGACCTGGACGAACGGGCCATCGTCAATGCCCGCCAGGGGTCGTACCCGGAATCGATCGTGACCGACGTGCCGCCTTCCCGGCTACGCCAGTTCTTCGTCAGGGAAGACCAGCACTACCACGTGCGCAAGGAAATCCGCGAGAAGGTACTGTTTGCGCGGCACAACCTGCTGTCTGATCCACCGTTCTCGCAGTTGAACCTGATCGTCTGCCGCAACCTGCTCATCTACCTGGACCGGGAGATTCAGAAGGACATCCTGCGGATGTTCCATTTTGCCCTGCGCCCGGGCGGCTTCCTGTTTCTGGGCACATCCGAGTCCGCCGAGCTCGCCAGTGAGCTGTTTGCCGTGGTCGACAAACGCAACCGTATTTACCGCGCGCGCGAAGTCAACCATGGCAACCCGCGTTCCGGGCGCCAGTTGACGGGGGCCGACCTGCCCAACCTGCAGGTGCGTATTCCAGGCAAGGCAAAAGCAGCACGCAAGCCTGATTTCGCCGAAGTGCACCATCGGGCGTTGGCGCGATGCACCCCACCCAGCCTCATCATCGACGGCGAAGGCACCATCCTGCACCTGAGTGAAGGGGTTGGCCGCTACATGCAGCTAGGTGGCGGCGAGCTGAGCCGTAACCTGCTCAACCTGGTGTTGCCCAGCTTGCGCCTGGCCCTGCGCAGTTCGTTATTCCAGGCACGCCAGGGTAGCGAAGCCGTCACTTCCCGGCCGGTTGACCTGGGCGAAGGTGAACAGCGCTCCCAGGTGGAAATAACGGTTCAGCCCCACAAGGATGAGTTCAGCACCGGCGAGTACCTGCTGGTGGTGTTCGACGAGCGCGCGCCAGACCTGTCGCTACCGCTGCCGGGCGCCATCCGCCAAACCGACAGCATGGTGCTGAACAACCTTGAGCGCGAGCTGCAGCGCACGCGCCTGCAATTGCAGGAAACCATTGAGCAGTCGGAAGTTTCCAGCGAAGAGCTGACCGCTTCCAACGAAGAGATGCAGGCGATCAACGAAGAGCTGCGCTCGGCCAGCGAAGAGCTGGAAACCAGCAAGGAAGAGCTGCAGTCCATCAACGAAGAACTGCTGACGGTCAATTACGAGCTGAAGAACAAGGTCGAGGAAACCGACAAGGTCAACGACTACCTGAGTAACCTGATCGCCAGTACCGATATCGCCACGGTGTTTGTCGACCGCAACCTGCACATCCGCTGGTTCACCCCCCGCGCCACCGACCTGTTCAACATGCTGCCGGTGGACACAGGCCGCTCCCTGCTCGACATCACCCACCGGCTGGACTACCCCGCCTTGGGGGATGATGCCCGGGCCGTGGTCAAAGGCGAGCACATCATCGAGCGGGAAATTGGCGGCAAGGACCAGCACTGGTACCTGGCGCGGTTGCTGCCCTACCGGTCCAGCGAAAAGAAGATCGACGGCGCGGTACTCACCTTCATCGATATCAGCAAGAGCCGCGCCGCCGAAGAGCGCGTACGCCTGGGCGAAGAGCGCATGCGGGTGGTGGCCGAAAGCACCCATGAATTTGCCATCATTCTGTTGGACGAACAGGGCCTGATCACCGACTGGAACACCGGTGCCACGCTGATTTTCGGCCACAGCAAGGCCGAGGTGATGGGCCAGCACTACCAGCTCATCTTCACTGAAGAAGACTGCCAGCACGGTGTGCCCGAGCACGAACTGCACGCCGCCCGGGTGAATGGCCGGGGCCAGGACGAGCGTTGGCATGTGCGCAAGGACGGCAGCCGCTTCTTTTCCAGCGGTGAAATCTCGCGCCTCAAAAGCAGCTCCTTGCGCGGCTTCGTCAAGATCGCCCGCGACCTCACCGGCCTCAAACGCCTGCACGACGAGCAGAGCAAGCAGCTGGCCGAGTCGCAGAGCAACAGCCACCTGAAGGACGAGTTCTTCGCCATCATGTCGCACGAGCTCAAGCACCCGCTCAACCTCATCCAGCTCAACGCCGAGATCCTTCGGCGCTTGCCATCTGTGGTGCACATGGGCGCTGCGAGCAAGGCGGTGGCGACCATCCGTGATGCGGTCACCAGCCAGGCACGTATCATCGATGACCTGCTGGATGTGGCGCGCATTCGCACCGGCAAGCTCAAACTCAAGACCGAGCCCGTGGACGTGTCGGCCATCGTGCAAGGCATCCACGCCGTGGTGGTGAGTGAGCAGCCGGCCTCAGGCGTACTGCTGGAGCTGCCAGCCGACGGTTTGCCGCTGTATATCGACGGCGACAACACCCGCCTGGAACAGGTGATCTGGAACCTGTTGAACAACGCCATCAAGTTCAGCCCGCCCGGCAGCCCGATCCGCCTGGCGCTCAGCCACGACGAGGCGAACGTGTCGCTGCGCGTCATCGACCAGGGCATCGGCCTCACGCCAGATAGCCTGGAACACATCTTCGACCTGTTCAGCCAGGCTGCACCCCAAGGGGGGCATCCGGCCCGCGAGGGCCTGGGCATCGGGCTGTCGCTGGTGCGGCAACTGGTCGAAGCCCACGGCGGCACTGTGCATGCGCAGTCGGCTGGCATCGGCCAGGGGTGCACCTTTACCGTTACCCTGCCCTTGGCGCACGCCGGCCAGGCCACACCGGTGGCACCCAGCGACCCCGACACCGATGGCCGGCTGACCGGCATCCATGTGTTGCTGGTGGACGATTCGCCGGAGGTGCTGGATGTAATGCAGCAGTTGCTGGAAATGGAATGCGCCCGGGTAAGTGCCTTCACTGACCCGCAGCAGGCCCTGGCGGCCGCGCAAACGGGGAATTACGACATGATCCTGTCCGATATCGGTATGCCGGTGATGGATGGCCATGCACTGATTCGGGCACTCCGTGCGCTGGACCATCTCAAGCATGTGCCGGCAATTGCCCTGACGGGCTACGGGGCCAGCGCCGACCAGCACAAGTCCCGGCAATCCGGGTTCGACCGCCACCTGAACAAGCCGGTTGGCTACGACGAATTGGTAGAGGCTATCGAAAACTTGCACGGATCGGTGCCGTACTGACCGTTCGTCGGGATTGACGTGCCCTCAAGACACCAATGTGTGTCTCCTGGTGACTAATTCCTCATAGGAATATGCGTCACCAGGAGCCTGTATGAAATCGACCAAAGCCCGCGCTACCATCATCTGCCGCCATGGCAAGCACGGCCACAAATGGCTGTGGGTGCGCAAGCACAAAGCGCCGTGGACGCTGCCCGGCGGCAAGGTCGAACCCGGTGAGACGCCTGCCCAGGCGGCGCAGCGTGAGCTGCTCGAAGAAACTGGCCTGCAGGCCATGCATCTCACGCTGTTGATGCGCCACGAGTCCGCCGAACGGATGCATTACGTGTTCGAAGCGGAGTTTGACGATGCCCCAAAGCCCTGCGCCATGCACGAGATCGCTGACTTTCGCTTTGCCCATATCGACCATGTCGCGGCATTGAAAGGCGAAATAAAGGACCTTATCCGCTCCCTGCTCGCCTGTGACGCCTCCACCGCCGCCTCTGTCCGTTAGCAGGCTGGCGCAACGCGCTTGTCAGGCGTGAACACTCCATTGGCATACGCCAGCCTCGATCGGCATCTCGTCTATCCCGTGTATCAGACCACTGCCCAACGCTTCCTGCGGGCCGAGTATGCGCGGGGCCGCCATTAGGTAACGGGGCACGTCCAGTACATCACTGCCACCCTGGGTACGTTCCGAGACGATTTCTGCGTACAGCCGCAAGTCATAGTCCAGGCTCATGGCGTATTCGGCCATGCGTGCATGGTCGACCGAGCCGTGCAAGGTCCAGTGAAACGGGTGGAACAGGAACTTGCTGTGGGTACAAGCGGTACGGTGATCGCCCGCCAGAAACAGAATATTGCCCATCGACTCCACGGTACCCAGGTTATGGGTATGCACACTGACAGGCAGGCCCCGCAAGTAGTTGTACAGGGTAAACCCGTAACTGCATTCACCACCCATGGTCGCGATGTTCAGTTGCAGCACGTCTGCACCCTGGTTCAGAGCCTTGGTGCAGGTATTGATGAGGTTGCCGCACGTCGACGAGTTGATGGGGCCGGTGAAGTGGATGATGTGTCTGGCCATGCCTGTCTCCAGAAGGCTCGTTTGAGTGCGTGGTGCATTGCCTTCTTGCTGAACGGTGGAAGCGTGCTGGCCGGCAAAGTTCAATCCACCCGCCATGCGCCGCTGGGCATCAGTGGCTGAACCACCGGGTAGCTGCATCGGTCGCATGGATGTACGGGGCGACAAGCAGTAAGGAGGGACCGTGAGCGACGTGCGCATTGGCATTTCAGGGTGGCGCTATGGACCATGGCGCAAGGATTTCTACCCCCAGGGCTTGCGGCAGGACGATGAACTCGCCTTCGCCTCACGGGCGGTGAACACCATCGAGATAAACGGCTCGTTTTACAGCCTGCAAACACCTGAGCGGTACCTTGGCTGGGCGCAGGCCACGCCCGATGATTTCGTGTTTTCAGTCAAGGCGCCGCGCTATATCACCCATGTGCGCCGGTTGAAGGACATCAAGGAGCCGCTGTCCAACTTCTTTGCGTCTGGGCCGCTCATGCTCGGCGACAAGTTAGGCCCTTTTTTGTGGCAATTCCCGCCCAACATGAAGTTCGATGAAGCCCGGTTCGCCGAGTTCTTCGAGCTTTTGCCCCACGACCGGGCTGCGGCCCGGCGTTGTGCACAGAACTGCAGCGAACGCCTCAAGGGCAACGGCGGTGCTGAGATCACCGGCAATACCCCCTTGCGCCACGCGGTGGAGGTACGCCACGACAGTTTCATGTGCGACGCCTTCATCGACATGCTGCGCGCCCATAACCTCGCCCTGGTGGTGGCCGATAGCGCAGGCAAGTGGCCCTATGCCGAGGACCTTACGGCTGACTTCGTGTACATGCGGCTGCATGGCGATGTGGAGCTGTACAGCAGCGGCTATACGGTTGCCGCCCTGCGCCGCTGGAAGCACCGCATCGAGCAATGGACCCAGGGCGACCAGGCGGACGACGCACGGCTGATCGTACCGGGCCCGCCGCCCCACAGGGCATCGCGTGACGTGTACTGCTACTTCGATAACGATCAAAAGGTCCACGCCCCTTATGACGCAAGGCGCCTGCTGGAAAAACTGCACCTGGACCACGACCTGATGACCGAACCCGGTACTGAACCTGAGGTAGAGCTTTGAATTCGACGCTATCTGCGCCCCACCCCGCCGCCGACAGCCGCACAGCCGTGCATCGGCTGAATGTGCTCACGCTTAACGTGCACAAGGGTTTCACCTTTTTCAACCGGCGTTTCATCCTGCCGGAGCTGCGCGAGGCTGTAAGGGCCACCGGTGCCGACCTTGTTTTTCTCCAGGAGGTGCATGGCAGCCATGCGCAGCACGCGCTGCGCCACCCCGGCTGGCCGGCCTCCCCCCAGTACGAGTTTCTGGCCGACAGTATGTGGCCGCAGTTTGCCTACGGCCGCAATGCCGTGTACCCCCATGGCGATCACGGTAACGCGCTGCTGTCCAAGTTCCCGATCCTGCGCTCGCAGAACCTCGACGTGACCGTGCACGGCACCGAGGAGCGCGGCCTGCTGCACTGCCAATTGCAGGTGCCCGGGCACGATGAGGTGCATGCCATTTGCGTGCACCTGGGCCTGCGTGAAGCCCACCGGCAGAGCCAGGTGAAACTGCTGCTGGCCTTGCTGGAGCGCTTGCCGGCTAAAGCCCCCGTCATCATCGCCGGCGATTTCAATGACTGGCGGCTGAAGGCTGACGCGGTGCTGTCGCAGTCGCTGGTAGAGGCGTTCGGTGAGCGCTTCGGTGCGCCGGCACGCACCTTCCCCGCGCGCCTGCCGCTGCTGCGGCTCGACCGCATCTACGTGCGCAACGGCATGCCGGCCAAGGCCCAGGTGCTGTCCAATTACCCGTGGTCGCACTTGTCCGACCACGCCCCTCTGGCTGCGGAGATCAGTGTGTGAAAAGACCTTGGGTAGAGGGCAACAGCGTCGAACTGTTGATCAATGGCGAGGCGTACTACCCCCGGGTTTTCGAGGCCATGGCCCAGGCGCGGGAGGAGATCCTGCTGGAAACTTTCATCATCTACGACGACAAGGTGGGCCAGCAGCTGCAACGGGTGCTGGCGGATGCTGCCCGTCGGGGTGTGCGGGTGGAGGTGGTGGCTGACGGTTACGGCACGGCGGATTTGCCGGCCGATTTCATTGCCGCCATGACCGATGCCGGCGTGCGCTTCCACCTCTTCGACCCACAACCGCGCCTGGCAGGCATGCGGACCAACCTGTTCAGGCGGCTGCACCGCAAGATCGTGGTGATCGATGGCCAGCGTGCCTTCATTGGCGGGATCAACTACAGCGCCGATCACCTCGGTGATTTCGGGCCCATGGCCAAACAGGATTACGCCGTTGAAGTCACAGGGCCTGTGGTCGCACAGGTGCACGCGGTGAGCCGTCGGCTGATGTCCCCAGTGATGGAACCGCCGAGTGACGTACGCCCTGTTACCGCCCACACTGGCGACATCACTGCCGTGCTGGTGGAACGTGACAACGGGCAACGCAGCACCGCCATAGAAGCGTATTACCTCGAAGCACTGCGCAACGCGCGTGCACGTATCGTGGTGGCCAACGCCTATTTCTTCCCGGGCTACCGGCTGCTGCGCGAACTGCGTAACGCCGCACGGCGGGGTGTAGAAGTCACGCTGATCATGCAGGGCGAGCCGGACATGCGCTGGGTACGTGCACTGTCGCGCTTGCTCTACAACTACCTGCTGCGCGATGGCGTGCGTATACACGAATATTGCCGCCGCCCCCTGCACGGCAAGGTGGCCTTGGTCGATGACCAGTGGGCTACGGTGGGCTCCAGCAACCTCGACCCCCTGAGCCTGTCGTTCAACCTGGAAGCCAACCTGTTCATCCGCGACCACGCCTTCAACCAGCAGCTGTACCAGCACTTGCAGTCCCTGGCCAGTGAGCAGTGCAAGCCTGTGACCCTGGAGCGCATGATCCGGGGCTACTGGTGGCGTGCACCGTTGATTTTCTTGTGCTTCCACGCAGTACGCCACTTCCCGCGCATTGCGGGCTGGTTTCCGGCGCACCGCAAGCGGCTCGAACCGCAGCAACCGGAAGTGGCCACCCAAGGCAACCTGAACGAGGGCAACACCTGATGGAGCGCAAGCGTTGGCAGACCTGGGCCAAGCGCCTGTTTACCGTATTGTTCCTGATTCTGATCCCGGCACTGCTGTTCACGCTGGCACGCAACCTGGACTGGAACGAGGTGCGCCAGTCGCTGATGGCCTACAAACCCGGCACCCTGGCGATCGGGCTGGTCATGGCGTTGTGCAGTTTCCTGATCTTCGCCAGCTACGACTTGCTGGCGCGTGCCTACACCGGCCACCGGTTGCCGGCCAGGCAAGTGCTGCCCATCGCGTTCGTGTGTTATGCGTTCAACCTCAACTTCACCACCTGGGTAGGCGGTGTTGCCCTGCGCTACCGCTTGTACGGGCGCCTGGGGCTGGACACCCCCACCATCACCCGCATCCTGACCCTGGGGCTGTTGACCAACTGGATGGGCTACATGTTGATCGCCGGCAGCGTGTTTGCCCTGCGTCTGGTAGAGCTGCCGTCCCACTGGGCAGTGGGCACGACCGGCCTGCAGATGATCGGCTTCCTGTTGCTGGCGGTGTCGTTAGGCTATGTACTGGCGTGCGGATTTGCGACGAAGCGTACCTGGCGCTGGCGCGAGCATGAACTCACCTTGCCCTCGCTGCGCCTGGCGGTTTGCCAGGTGGTGCTGGGCGCCAGCAACTGGGCAATGATGGCGCTGCTTATCTTCTGGCTGTTGCCAGACCAGGCCTTCTACCCGTCCATTCTGGGCATTCTGTTGATCAGCTGCGTGGCGGGAGTGGTGGCCCACATCCCTGCCGGGTTGGGTGTGCTGGAAACCGTGTTTCTTGGCCTGCTGCAAGGGCAGATGGCCCAGGGCAGCCTGGTGGCAGCCCTGTTGGCCTACCGCACGCTGTACTACCTTATCCCTCTGGTATTGGCAGTGATCACTTACTTGGTGCTGGAGAAGCGTGCAAAGGCCATGCGTCAGCACGAGAAGCCTGCGCAGACATAAGCCATGGGGCAGATGGGAGGGGGGAGTGGCTAGCAGCTAACGACCCCGCTTTGAGCAGCAGGGTCGCGTGGCAGCCTATGCTCAGGGCGAGATGGGGTCGCTGGCGGGGAAGGTTTCATCGAGCGCGTTATCGACGCTGCTCTCTTTCTTCTGGGCTACCTGGCCGCAGGTGCAGCCCGGCATGCGGCATGGGTCGCCACTGCGGTGGCCGGTGGCGCAGGCTTCACAGCAGTAGGCCTTGCCATTCTGCGGCACGGCATTGACCGTGCAGGAACATTCAGTGCAGGCGCATCGTAATTCACTCATTGTGGGCTCCGGTCATCTTCGTCAACTACATCATCGCTCCATGGCTCGCCGTCCAGCGGCGCGGAGCGGGCCAGTTCAGCTTCATCCAGGCCGATACCGCCACCAATTTCGTCGGCATCTACCTCAGTAAGCTCCATATCTGCCGGGCCACCATGGCCGGGTTCGTGCGGGTCGCGCGCGCCGGTTTCATCCAGCAGCGTGTCAGGGCTCAGGTCATCGTAGGTCACGTTGTCTTCGTGCAGGCTGTCGGTCAGGGCCTCGCCCCCGGTCATGCCGCTTTCGGCCACGCGCTCAGCGGGGAACTCCTGCTCGATGTCACCTGCAGGCCGTTCATCACCCACCCGCCCTCGCCGCTCGTCCAGGCGCTCACTGAAGTCCAGTTCGTGAACGCTGCCCATGCGGTCTTCAATGTTGTCGATCTCAGTCGGTGTGTAGGGCTTGGGGTCGTTTGGCTTGGCCATGTGGCGTCTCCTTCAAGTGGCTCACTTGTGGTCGACTCTGCCCGGCGCAGGAAGATTCAGAGTTTTTCCGGGCCATCCGATTTATTGAACTCCCTGTTCCACGGTTGCCTCCCAACACCAAGACACTCATGGTGTGGAGCCAGTGATGGCAAGGTCCCTAGCGGAATATGCACGCAAGCGCGATTTTGATGCCACGCCGGAGCCCAGTGGCCAAGGGGGCGAGCGCAAGCGCGCCCATGCCTTGCAGTTCTGCATCCAGAAACACGATGCCAGCCACCTCCACTACGATTTCCGCCTGGAACTTGACGGCACGCTGAAGAGCTGGGCCATACCCAAAGGCCCTTCCCTGGACCCGAAAGTACGAAGGCTGGCGGTGCACGTAGAAGATCATCCGCTCGAGTACGCCAGCTTTGAGGGGCATATCCCTGAAGGCCACTACGGTGGCGGTGATGTCATTGTGTGGGACAGAGGCGTATGGGAGCCCGAAGGCAACCCGGCCGAGGCTTATGCCAAAGGCAAGCTGCGCTTCCGCTTGCAGGGGGAAAAGCTTGGCGGCGTGTGGAACCTGTTTCGCACACGGATGGCGGGCAAGAAAGAGCAGTGGATGCTGGTCAAATCCAATGACAGCCAGGCCCGCCCCGAAAGCGAGTACGTCGTGGTGGATGAGCAGCCCGACAGTGTGCTCAGTGACCGCACCTTGATACCGAAAGCCAAAGTGGCCAAACAACCGAGGGCCAAGGCGGCTGCACGCAAGCCGGCGGGCGCCGGGCTGCCGAAGGCGCTTGAACCACAATTGGCCACCCTGGTTGAAACCCCGCCTCGTGGTGAATGGCGCTATGAGGTGAAGTTCGACGGCTACCGCATTCTCGCCCGTGTCGATGGGGAGGATATCCGCCTGTTTACCCGTAACGGTCATGACTGGACCGCCAAGATGCCAGGCCAGGTCGCGGCGTTGCGTGCACTGGGGATGGACTCAGCCTGGCTGGACGGCGAGATGGTGGTCAACGATGCCGAGGGGGTCGCCGATTTCCAGGCGCTGCAAAATGCGTTCGACACCGAGCAGGATGATGCCATTGTCTATTACGTCTTTGACCTGCTGTTCCTGGGCGGTGAAGACCTTCGTCCCCTGCCCTTGCAGCAACGTCGTGCAACCCTGCAACAGCTGCTACAACACAGTGCCGATGGGCGGCTGATGTATTCAGCAGATTTCGATCAGCCGGTCGATTCGTTGCTCCAAAGTGCTTGTCGCCTTGGGCTGGAAGGGCTTATCGGCAAACGCGCCGATAGCCCCTACCTGGGTAAGCGCAGCGCTGACTGGGTCAAGCTCAAGTGCGGTCGCCGCCAAGAGTTTGTAGTGGTTGGCTACACCGACCCCAAAGGCAGCCGGAAAGGCTTCGGCGCCTTGCTCCTGGCCCTGCATGACGGTGAAAAGCATCAGCTGCGCTATGCCGGCAAGGTGGGCACCGGGTTCAGCGCAGCAACGCTGGCCAGCCTGCTTGCCCGCCTCGAACCGTTGCAGGTGGCTGAGCCTGCGCTGGCCCACCCACCGACTGGCGCAGAGGCGCGGGGCGTTCACTGGCTGCAGCCAGTGTTGCTGGCAGAGGTCGCCTACGCGCAGATGACCCGTGACGGCATCGTTCGCCATGCGGTGTTCCATGGGCTACGGCACGATAAACCCGCCCGCCAAATAGACCTGGAGCAACCCATGTCCGGCAAAAGCACCGCCAGGCGCAAAGCCACTGAGCTACCGGAAGATCTGGGCAAACTGCGCCTGACCCACCCGGACCGGGTGATCGACGCCAGTACGGGCGTCACCAAGCGCGAAATTGCCCACTATTACGCTGCTGTCAGTGAGTGGATCACTCCGCAACTCAAGCACCGACCCGTGGCGTTGGTGCGTGCCCCCGATGGGCTTGAGGGTGAGCTGTTCTTTCAGAAGAACGCCGAGCAGTTGCACATCCCTCACCTGCGCAGCTACGACAAGGCCGAAGCGGGCCAGGCTGCCATGGTCATCAATCGGCCAGATTCCCTGTTGGGGGCCGTACAGATGAACATGCTTGAGCTGCACACCTGGAATGCAATCGATAGCAACTTCGACAAGCCGGACCGGTTCGTCCTGGACCTGGACCCTGACCCGGCCCTGCCCTGGAAAGCCATGCTCGAGGCTACCCAGCTGACCTTGACCCTGCTCGATGAACTAGGGCTCACCGTGTTCATCAAGACCAGCGGCGGCAAAGGCATTCATCTGGTGGTGCCGCTGACGCGCCGGGCGGGCTGGGAAGATGTGAAAGCGTTCAGCCACGCCATCGTGACCTATCTAGCCCAGTTGTTCCCGGACCGACTAACGGCAGTCTCAGGCCCAAAAAACCGGGTGGGCCGTATCTTCATCGACTACCTGCGCAATGGCAAAGGTGCCACTACTGCCTGCGCCTATTCGCTGCGTGCCCGCGAAGGCCTGCCGGTTTCCGTGCCTATCTGGCGGGAAGAGCTGGCCCAGCTGAAGGCCGCCAATCAGTGGACCATCGTCAACCTCGCGCAGCGTCTAGCCGAGGTGGACGACCCCTGGGCTGGGCTGGGCAGTACCCGGCAGTCCATTACCGCGCGCATGCGCCGACAATTGGGCCTGGGGCAATGATTGCCCAGTACCAAGCCAAGGAGGGACGCCAATGACCACCGCGCAGGACCTCGACCTGACTCACCTGGACCGCGTGCTGCGCCCCTTCGGCGAGCGCCCGCAACCGCTCAGCCTGGATACGAAATTGCCGCCACTGCTCCAGACTCTGCAAGCCGATCATCTGGACCAGTTGCCGCTGCCCGGCCAGGGCGACACGTTGCGGCGCTGGCAAGCCCTTGCCCGAGTGGCCGGGTGCGATCTGGCCTTGGCGAAGCTTTACGAGGGCCATACCGATGCTTTGGCGATCATGGCCGAATGTGGCGCCGCTCATTACGCTGCGAACGGAATCTGGGGCGTGTGGGCGGCCGAGCCCCCTGACGCTCGGGCCGTTATCGCTGCGCGGGATGGCAACCAGGTTCGCCTGGGCGGGCGCAAGGCCTGGTGCTCGGGTGCCTTACAGGTCGACCACGCGCTGATCACGGCGTGGGACGAAGAAATGCGTCCGCAATTGGTCGCCATCGAGCTACCACAGCCCGGCCAGGGCTTGAATAGCAAACGCTGGCAGGCGGTCGGCATGGCCACCACCGCCAGCGTTGAAATCGAGTTCGACGATACCCCGGGCGTGCTGGTCGGCCAGCCCGGCCAATACCTGTCACGGCCTGGCTTCTGGCACGGCGGCGGCGGTATCGCCGCCTGTTGGTACGGCGCCGCCGAGGCCTTGGCTGGCTACCTGCGCGAGCACTGCAGCAAGCCGCACCGTGACCCCCACGCCGATGCGCACCTGGGCGCAGTGGATGCTGCGTTGTACGGCGCCAAGGCAGCCCTGCGTGAATGCGCCGCCTGGATCGACCACCAGCCGCAAGCCGATGCCAGCCTGCAGGTGCGCCGTACCCGCGCGCAGGTCGAACAGGCGGTCGAACAGGTTATCAGCCACGTCGGCCGGGCCCTGGGGGCCACCCCGTTCTGCCGCAGCAGCCACTTCGCCCGGCTCAGCGCGGACCTGCCGGTGTTCATCCGCCAGAGCCACGCAGAGCGCGACCTGGCCGTACTGGGCCAACAACTCACACAGGTACCCGCTGGAGCATGGCAGTTATGAGCGAAAACCTGATCGAAGAAAGCCCTGGCACGCCGTGGTCTGCCTGGCAGCAATCCGCCCATCTGGCCCGCGCCACGTGGCTGGATGCCCACCAGCTGTGTCCACCTGGGCGGCGCCTGGTGCTGATCGCGCCGCACCCGGACGACGAGATTCTCATGGCCGGCGGCCTGCTGGCCGGGTTCAGGGGGCGAGAGGAGGACTTGGTGCTTGTCTCGGCCACCGATGGCGAAGGCAGCCACCCTGGGTCCAGCCACTGGACCGAGCATCGCTTGCGCCGCCAGCGGCCTCAGGAAAGCCGTCTGGCGCTGCAGCAACTTAACCTGGACCCCGGCCGCCTGGACTGGCGACGGCTCAATCTCAAAGATGGCCAGCTGCCCCGCGAAGAAGCGTTTCTGGTCAGCCACCTCACGCAGCTGCTACGGCCTGACGATTTGCTGATGGCCACCTGGCGGGGGGATGGGCACTGCGATCACGAAGCGGTCGGCCGGGCGGCGGCCCAAGCGGCTCTTGCCCGCAAAGTGCAGCTGGCCGAGGTGCCCGTCTGGGCCTGGCATTGGGCCCAGCCCGATGACCCCCGCCTGCCGTGGCCACGGGCCCATCGCTTGCAATTGGATGAAGCTCAGGTGGGGCGCAAGCGCAAGGCAATCGCTGCGCACGCCAGCCAGTTTGAACCGGATGGTTGCAACCCACCGGTGCTGCGCCCGGACTTGCTGGACTGCCTGTTGCAACCCTTCGAACTGGTCTTCCTGTGAATGGAGCTGCCATGAGCATTGACGCCGAGTATTTCGCCGACCTGTATGCCACGAACGAAGACCCCTGGGCTTTTCGAACACGCTGGTACGAGAAGCGCAAGCGGGACCTGCTGATGGCCAGCCTGCCGCGGCAGTGCTACCAGCGCGTCTTCGAGCCGGCGTGCGCCAATGGCGAGCTCAGCGTCATGCTGGCCGAGCGCTGTGGAGCGCTGGTGTGCCAGGACCTCGACCCTACCGCCATCAGGCTCACCCTTGGCCGGCTCGCCGAGGCCCCCCATGTGCACGCAGAGGTGGCGCGTTTGCCAGCGGATTGGCCTGGGGGGCAGTTCGACCTGATCGTACTGAGCGAGGTGGGCTATTACCTGGACCCTGCAGACTGGTTGCAGGTTATCGAGCAGTCGGTCGCCAGCCTTACCTATGACGGCGGGTTGCTGACCTGCCACTGGAAGCACCCCATCGCAGGTTGCCCTCAAGATGGCCGCGAGGTACACCGCATGCTGGAAAAGCACCTTCCCCTCTATCCTCTGTTCTGCCACGAGGAAGCGGACTTCATCATGGCCTACTGGTCCGCCCAGCCAAGCGTGGTCGACCTCGACGAGACTTGCTTATGATCGGCATCGTCATCCCTGCCCACAATGAAGCCCGGCGCCTGGGCCGCTGCCTCAAGGCTGCGCTGCTGGCTGCCCGATACGCTGCCGATGCAGGTCACAGGGTTGAAATCGTTGTGGTGCTTGACCGCTGTACCGACAGCACCGCCGCGGTTGCGCTGCGCCATGGCATCGAAACTGTGGCGATTGAGGCCGGTAACGTGGGCGAAGCCCGGCGTACCGGCGCCGCCTGGATGCTGGACCGCGGCGCCACCTGGTTGGCCTGCACCGATGCCGACAGCCAGGTGCCGTTGCACTGGCTGGTATCGCAGCTGGGCTGCGGCACGGAGGTGGTCTGTGGGACGGTGCATGTGCAGCGGTGGGAGCCATGGCAGAAGGCCGCACTGCGCCGGCTGTATCACAGCCGTTACGACGACAAGGACGGGCACCGCCACATTCATGGTGCCAACCTGGGGGTGAGTGCGCATGCTTACGCACTGGTGGGTGGTTTCAAGGCGCTCGCGGCACATGAGGATGTGCAACTGGTCAGGGGGCTGGAGGCGTTAGGGGTTGCCATCAGCTGGAGCGGGCAGCACAGCGTGGCCACCAGCAGCCGACGCGAGAGCCGCGCCCGAGAAGGGTTTGGCGACTATCTGGCGGGGCTGCAGAAAACCCTCTGACGCGCTCACGACGCTCTGCGCGAACGCTTGGCCGGCTTTTTCTCGGGTGCGGTTTTCTTCTTTGTTGCCGCAGCTGCTTTCCCCCCGAGGCTACGTTTGAGCAGTTCGGTAAGGTCGATGATATCGGCGCTTTTTTCGGTGCCGCCTGCATCGCCCTTCTCGACCGTTTCAATCTTGCCTTTGCTGGCTTTCTCCTCTACCAGCTCCATGATCGTTTCCCTGAACGCATCATGATACTCATCGGGTGCCCAGCTACCCGACATGTCCTTGACCAGACGCTTGGCCATGTCCAGCTCACGCTTGTCTGGCTTCGCTTGCGTAACGGTGGTGTCCAGCTCCAGCGTATCCAAGCCGCGCACTTCTTCAGGCCAGCGCAAGGTAATCATCACCAGGGCGTCTTCTAGCGGCCTGAGCAAGGCCAGATGCTGACGGGTGTGCAACACCACGGTGGCCAGCGCCACCTTGCCGGTGCTTGCCAGTGTTTCGCGCAGTAGCGCATACACTTTGCCGCCCCGGCGGTCGGGGCTCAGGTAGTAAGGCGTGTCGAAGTGCTGCAGGGGTATTTCCCCGGCATCAACGAACGAGAAGATATCGATGGTCTGGGTGGCTTCCGGGCGCGCTTTGCGAATTTCGTCTTCGCTGATAACCACATAGCGGCCCTTTTCATACTCCACACCTTTGACGACGTGTTCTTTGTCGATGTCCTTGCCAGTCACCTTGTTGATGCGCTTGTAGCCCACCGGGTCCATGCTGCGCTTGTCGAGCCAGTCGAAATCGACTCGCTCGGTGCTTACCGCCGTGTTCAGCGCGACCGGTATATGCACCAGCCCGAAACTGATTGCGCCTTTCCAGATTGCCCTGGCCATTGAGCATGCCCCCTGAATGATGGACCGATAACTCAAGTGACTGCATTGGCCAGGGAAGGTTTAGCCTGTTCGCCCGGTGGCTCACCGGGGCTGGAAGAGCACCCGCTTGAAGGCCTCGGCGGCCAGGTGCACCTGCACGGCCCAGTCACTCGCCGCTTCGCTGCCCGCATCGTCGGAAATATATTTGAGGCAGACAAAAGGAATGTTTTCACTGCGGGCGATCAATGCCAGCACATAGGCTTCCATATCTACCACGTCATAGGGTGCGTCGCCGTGGCTCACTTCGAAGTTATCACCGGTGCCGCAGGCTTCGAGGGGTAAGCCCGAGATGGCCATGCCATGCTCAAGCACTGCTGGGGTATCCGAAAAAGGTGTCTCGTAGCGGGCGAAGCCCAAGGGGGTGACATCCATATCCCGTTGCACGAAGCGATTGCAGCACACCACTGTGCCTTTGCCATGGCGTTTGCTTCCGGCAGATCCCAGGTTGACGATCAGCCGAGGCTTATGGCGGGTGATGGCACGGGTGAGCGTGATAGCCGCATTGACCTTGCCAATGCCGGTAAATACGGTATTGAGGTGGCCGAATACTTGGCCGGCTTCGGCTTCGAGCGCAAATACAAACAGGATGTCTTCAGGCGAGACTTGGGGGAACAGCGGGGTCAGCATCATCGGGCGTTGATTCCAGTCGACAGGAACGGGCCCAGCTATTGTCAGTCAACTCAGCAGCATTGCAAGCGGGTGGTGGCCTACCTGTAATGCGCGGTGCCGGGTTACCCGGCACCGCGTAGCCTCACTTACGAACGGCCGCCTTTTGGCCCGGCTTTACCGGTTTGGTCGCTGGAGGAATGCTGGCCGCCTTTGCGCCCGGCTTCGGATGCTTTTTCACGGTCATTGGCAAAGTTGCCTGGGTTCTTGGTACCGCCCTGGCTGCCTTGTTGATTGCCGCTGCGGCTGTTCTCTTTGTTGGCCATGGTCTGAAACCTCATAGGACTTCGGGATGCACGGCAACTGTGCCGTACATGGGTTCAGAGTGCGGCCATCAGCGGTGATTCGCTTTAAACAGCCGCCATCGGACCGGTGGCGTTAAATATGCGGTCGTCGGGTATTTGGCGTGGCGGTCAGTGGGGTGCCGGGGTGTCCAGGCGGGCCTGGCGCCGGCCCAACCATGCCCCGGTCACAGCCCAGCCGGTGGCGATAGCCGCCCCGATCAGCATGGCAGCCTGAGGGTGCTCGCCCATTACATCCAGAGCACGTTTGAGCCAGCCGCTTATGGCGTCGCCGCCTCGGTACACCACAGTGTCGATGAAGTTCTTGGCCTTGTACTTGTCTTCGGCCGGTAGCACTGTGAACAGCATCTCCCGCCCAGGGCGCACTAGTGCGTATTCCCCGGCCCGCCGTATAACCATGACCACTACGAATACTGCGAACACGGGGGCCATCGCCAGCCAAATGAAGCCCACAGCCATTACCATGGGCACTGCCACCAGAAGCACGCCCACGCCAAGCCGCCGAGCCAAGCGCCCTGTGAGGAACAGTTGAGTGAGAATCGCCAGTGCTTGCACCAAGCTGTCTATCAGGCCGAATACCTGTGTCTGCCGGGTACTGTCGGTGAAGGTCTGGCTAACGATGCGAGCTTGCTCGAAATACAGGAACGTGCTGACACTGGCGAGCAAAACGACGAACAGGGCAGTGCCCAGCAGATAAGGTGAACGCAGTACCGCTGTCGCACCTGCGAAGGGGTTCCCGCCCAGTGGCTGCCGGGACGGCATAGGCGCTCGCTTTGTGATCGGCTGTGCAGCACGCCAGCGCTGCAGAAAACGTGTGGCCTGGATGCTTGCAACCAAAAAGCCTGCCGCCAGCACCAGCAACCCGGCATGACCAAGTGGCGCCACCAGCAATGCGCCCAGCAAGGGCCCGGTGAGCCCACCCAAACTGGCGCCAGCCGCAAGCAGGCCGAACAGGCGCTTGCTTTGCTCAGGGGAAAAGAGGTCTGCCAGCACGCTCCACGCCAGCGAGATACACAGCAGGTTGAACACCGACAGCCAGATGTAGAATGCGCGGGCCGTCCACACCGCATCAGGCGACCGGGCCATGAGCAGGGCGAACAACACCAGGTTGCTGGCGAAAAAACCATAGGTCCACGGCAGGATCAGCCTGCGCGGTACTTTAGTGGCCAGCCAGCCGAACAACGGCAGGCATACCAGTGTGACGATGAAAGTCCCGGTGAACAGCCATTGCAGGTTGTCTACACCACCCGCAATGCCCATGGTTTCACGCACGGGCCTAAGCATGAAGTAGCCGGTGAACAGTAGATAGAACAACAGCAGGCCGGCGAGCACTGCGGGTGCTTCACCAGGCTGGATATCGAGCAGCTGTTGCAGACGGCGCCGCAGGTTCGTCATCGCGTCACGCAAATTGCTGAATCAGCGCCTGTTGCTGCGCCGGGGTCAGCAATGGGCCATGACCCGCTTTCAATTGGTCGAGCTGGCGATCTGGCCGGCCGGTTGCAGGGATTACGGCGGTAACCGCTGGGTGGCTGATCGCAAACTTGAGGAATAGCTGCGCCCAACTGCCAATACCAGCCTGCTGGGCCCACCCTGGCAGCGGCTGGTCCTTGACCTGGGCGAACAGCCGGCCATCGTCGAAGGCCCGGTTGATCAGCACCGCTACGCCTTTGTCGCGGCACAGTGGCAAGAGGGTCTTCGCTGCCTGAGGGGCATTGACTGCATAGTTGATCTGGATGAAATCCAGTGGCTCGCTGCGGACGATGGCCGCAACCTCCTCATGCCCGCTGTTCAGGTAATGGGTGATGCCCACATAGCGGGTTTTGCCCTGTTGCTTGAGTTCGCGGGCATAGGGCAACTGGGTTTTCCAGTCGCGCAAATTATGTACCTGCAATAGGTCGACCTTTTCCGTGCGCAGGCTACGCAGGGTTTGTGCCCACTGGGTCTGGGCTGCGGCGAGGCTGTCGGCTGCAATCTTGGTGGCGATGAAGCACTGGCGGTGCCAACCGCCCTCTTCCAGAAGTTGCCCCAGGATAACGTCGGCGCCGCCGTAGTTCGGCGACGTGTCGATGACCCGGCCGCCGCCTTGGAAGAACGCCGAGAGCACCTGTTCAAGCTGGCGATAGGCCGTAGAACCCGGCTCTACTTCAAAGCTACCAGACGTGCCGGCCCCGATAGCGGGCAGTGCTTCACCGGTGGCGGGTATCTTGCGTGTGAGCAGGCCTGGGGGCGCGGCGGCCAGCCACGGTGCGGCCGCCATAAGGCTAATAGCCGCCCCGGCGCGCAGAACATCGCGGCGTGCGTACATGGTCAGGCCCTCTTGAGGAAGCGGTGTCCCCCACAGGCTAGCCCCTGATACCTTCGGATGCGCCTAGATGTGTGTCTGAATGTTTGACGTATCAGCCTTGCAACAGCAGGCGCAGGTCCACACCCGCCTCGCCCATGGGTGGGCACCAGTAGTAGCCGCCGGTCAGCGGCCGGGTGAAGCGGTACAGGCCGTCGATAATGCCGTCCTCCAACCCGCTCATGCGCCGCAGTTGCACCTCAAAAGCCGCAAAGGACTTGCCCAGTGCCACGAACGCCAGGCCCGCACCCCGGGTATCGGCCCAGGATATCGAACGGCGCACCATGAACGCCTCGGGTGCAAAGCTTTCCTGTGCCGTGCGTTTCACGTGGGCTGACGCTGGGGCATCATCCAGCTCTTCGTTGTCGCTGAGCCGGCGGCCAATGATGTTGTCCTGCACCTCCTGGGGCAGCGCCTTGAAATACTGCAGGTCGTGCTTCCACAGCTGGAAGGCGGCGAAGCTGGAGCCGTTCAGGCCCGGCACACCCTCGGCAAGGATCGCGGCGTGCACGGCAGCGTCATCGCTGGGGTTTTCAGTGCCATCTTCGTACCCGGTCAGGTCACGCCCACCCTGGTGCAGGAAGCCCTCCACATGGTCAACCAGGCTGAACGCCGGGCTCAGCAATTGCTCCAGCGCCTGGGCCCGCAGGTACAGGTCGCCCCGCTCTTCGCCGCGCAGCCACAGCCACAGGGCATGCTGGGTGCTCGGGTTCTCCACGGCAGCGTCCAGCACGGGGAATGGCTCAAGCCCTTCGATGCGGGCGTTCAGCACCTTGGCCAACGGTGCGCCGACCCCCAGCGTCAAACGCAAGCCATCCACTTCGTTGAGCAGTGCATCGAGCGCCGCAGGTATGGCGCCTGGGGAGTTGATCGAAAAGAACAGGTGACGAGCATGCACGGGGACGGGGGTGGCGAGCAGACCTTGCTGGAACGGCATGAAGGGCGAGTCCTGGGTAAAAGCGCGCATGCTACTGCGCACCCTGGGTTACTGCAATGCGCGTTAAGCGCGCGGGTGAAGGGACCGCGGTAACAAATGGTTACCAAAGCTGGCCATATGCAATTAGCTATCAGGTCGGCGCCACCTAAACTGCTCGGCATCCCCGGCCCGAGACTGTGCCATGACCGCCTCCCCTCTGCTGACCACCTTTCTGCCCCTGGCCCTGGGCATCATCATGCTTGGCCTCGGCCTGTCATTGACCTTGGCCGATTTTGCCCGTGTGGTGAAATACCCCAAGCCTGTGCTGATCGGCCTGGCCTGCCAGATCGTGCTGTTGCCGACAGCGTGTTTCCTGATCGCCAACGGCCTGGGCCTGGAGGCCGCCCTGGCGGTCGGTTTGATGCTGCTGGCGGCGTCACCGGGTGGCACCACCGCCAACCTCTTCAGCCACTTGGCGCACGGTGACGTGGCGTTGAACATTACCCTGACAGCGGTCAATTCACTGATCGCGATCCTGACCATGCCGCTGCTGGTCAACCTGTCGCTGAGCTGGTTCATGGCCTCGGACCAGGCGATCCCGCTGCAATTTGCCAAGGTGTTGCAGGTGTTTGCGATCGTGTTGCTGCCCGTGGCCTTGGGTATGCTGATCCGCCATGTAGCGCCGGCATTCGCTGCGCGCATGGAAAAACCGATGAAGATCGTGGCGGCGTTGTTCCTGGCGTTCACCATCGTGCTTGCCTTGGCCAAGGACTGGCAGACCGTGGTGGAGTACGCACCCGTGGTGGGCCTGGCGGCGCTGCTGTTCAATGTGCTCAGCCTGGCGGTGGGCTACTGGGTGCCTCGCTGGCTGCATGTTCCCAAGCGCCAGGCTATCGCCATTGGCATGGAAATCGGCATTCACAACGGCACCCTGGCCATTGCCCTGGCCCTCAGCCCTTCGTTGCTGAACAACGCGACAATGGCCGTGCCGGCAGCCTTGTACAGCCTGATCATGTTCTTTACCGCGGCCGCATTCGGCTGGTGGGTGAGCCGTGGGCACGTCAGCCCAGAAGCAGCTGCGGGCACGGGTGAGCGCGTCTAGCGTTCAGTTGCGCGGGCGCCTGTTACGTCGCAGCTGGCGCACCAGCACCTGCAAGGGCGGTGCGTAGAAGAACCCGAACGAGACACTGCCCTCGCGCCCCTTTACCGCATGGTGCAGGCGGTGCGCGCGGTGCAGACGCCTGAGGTAACGGCCCACCGGTCGCAGTTTGCGCGGCCAGTGCCGGTGGAACAGGCCATCGTGGGCGGCAACATAGAGCACCCCATAGGCCGCCACGCCGCCGCCCACCCAGTGTAACGGCCAGTACCCGGCCTTGCCGATCGCCACCAGCGCAGCGGCCACCAGCCCCAGGGCCAGCAGGTACAGGTCGTTGGTTTCCAGCATGCCCAGGTGGGGCTCATGGTGGGAGCGGTGCAGCCACCAGCCCCAGCCATGCATGATGTACTTGTGGGCCAGCGTGCCGACGCCTTCCATGGCCACCAGGGTGCCGAGCAGGATGGCGATGTTGAGCAACATGGAGCGTTCCGCGACTTGTGTGAGAGACGTGAAGGTTACCGATTGGTGCGCTGTTTTTCCACGTAGTCGCTGCATGCTGTAGGGGTTTTCCCGATGAAGCCATTGTCATGTTTTTACCCTTGACCTGCCCTGCCCTCGGGCGTAACGTCCCCGCCGCAATTTTGCATCCCTGAACAGGAGTCCTGCATTGGACAGTAGCCCCAGTCGCTTGCGACAGGCCCACGCGGCACGCTAGTCCGGCAGCGCTTCAACTGCCTGGCGGCTTTGCCAAGGCGGTGACGGTTTCAACACTCCTCCTCTCCCTTCGTGGTCCTGCGCATTTCTGGTTTTCTTAACCGCGTCGAACGTATCGACGCCAACACGGGCACCTGCCCGTGGATGAGGTTTGCTATGGATTGGAAAGTCTTTCTGCTGCGCGTCAGCATTGCCCTGCTGCTGGGCGCCCTGATCGGGGCCGAGCGGCAACTGCGTCAGCGCCTCACTGGCCTGCGTACCAATGCACTGGTCAGCACCGGTGCCTGTCTGTTCGTGTTGATGACCCAGGCGGTGCCGGGCATGCAGCCTACCGATGCCTCACGCATCGCTGCCTACGTGGTGTCGGGCATCGGGTTTCTCGGTGGCGGGGTGATCATGCGCGACGGCTTCAACGTGCGTGGGCTGAACACTGCGGCGACCCTATGGTGCACCGCCGCCATCGGCGTGCTGTGCAGCCTCGGCCTTTTGCTGGAAGCTGCCTTGGGCAGCCTGGTGGTGCTGTGCGCCAATATTCTGCTGCGTGACATTGCCCAGCGGCTGGACCGCCAGGAAGTGGTACCTGCCAGTGAGGTGGAGCAACATTTCGAGGTGCGTATCGTCTGCCGGGCCCAGGATGAGATCCAGGTGCGCAGCCTGATGCTGCACAGCCTCAGCGACCCTGGGCTGCGTTTGCAGTCCTTGCACAGCGAAGACCTGGCAGACCCTTCCCGGCTGGAAGTGCGCGCCGAACTGCTGGGTACTTCCGAGGCGGCCTCGCAATTGGAGCGGCTGGTAAGCCGTGTAAGCCTGGAAAAAGGCGTCAGCTCGGTGCGCTGGCAGTTGCAGGCGCAACAGCATGCGCTGGCAGCAGATTAACCCGCCACCCGCTCCATCACTTCGTAACGGTCGCGGCCCTGGTGCTTGGCCTCGTACAACGCCAGGTCCGCAGCCCCCAGCAGTTGCTGCGGGGTGAGTGCTTGCTGGGAAAGGTCCGCCACGGCAATACCGGCACTGAATGAAACCCTGCCCAGCGGGCTGCCGGCATGTTCCAGCATCTGCCCACGCAATATTTGCTGCAGCTCACGCACCAGCGCCTGGGCGCCCTGGCTGTCGGTATCGGGCAGCAACAAGGTGAATTCCTCGCCGCCGTAGCGCACAGCCAGGTCGGCCGGGCGGCGCATGGCTTGGCGCAATAGCGCGGCGAACCGCTGCAGGCACGCATCACCTGCCGGGTGCCCGTAGCGGTCGTTGTAGGCCTTGAAGTAGTCCAGGTCGAGCATCACCACCACCAGTGGGTAGCCCTGGCGACGGGCCCTGCGCAGTTCTGCATCGAACACCGCATCGAGCCGGCGACGGTTGCCCAGGCCCGTGAGGCTGTCGGTCAGCGCCAGCGCCTTCAATGTCTGATGGGCCTGGTGCAAGGCACGCTCCATGGCAATGCGCTCACGTAACTGGCGCAACACTACCCAGCCAAAGACTGCGAAGCCCAGCACCAACAGCAACAGCACAGCCAGCGATTTCAGGGCATCCTGCCGCCAGGGCGCCACGATGGACTCCCGGGACAGCCCTGCCTCCACCACCAGCGGGTAACTGGTCAACGCGCGGTAGGCATACAGGCGCGGCGTGCCATCGACCACCGCAACGGCTTCCACCAGGCCCTGTGGCGCGTAGGGCAGGTGATTGCGGAAAATCTCGCTGTTGGCCAGGCTGCGCCCCACCACCCGCTCGACGAAGGGGCGCCGCACCAGAATGGTACCGTCGCGCTTGGCCAATACCAGAGCGCCACGTTCATCGATCTTGAATTCACCGTAGTAGCGCACGAACCAGTCCACCTTGATGGTGCCCAGCAATACCCCGGCAAAGCTCCCATCGGCATGCTGCAGGCGCCGGGATATGGGAATGATCAGGCTACCGGTAGAGCGGCTGCGCACTACTGAGCCGATGCGCACCGCCCGGCTTGGGTGGTCGCGGTGGTAGATGAAGTAATCGCGGTCGGCGTTGTTCGCTGCAGCTGGGGTGGCGGTTTTGTCCGTGACGATCCAGCGCCCATCGGCCCCGTACACGAACAGCCCGTGCAACTGCGGGATGATGCTCTTCTGCTGTGCAAGCAGGGCATGCAACCGGGGGCGGTCGATGTGATCGAAGCCATCCCCTTCAAGACGTTCGGCCAGTGCGGCGGTGATCGCATCCACTTGGCGAATGGCGTCTTCGGCGTGCTGTGCGGTGGCCTGTGCCAGGTTGGTGACCATGTTTTCAGCGTTGATGAAGGCATCGCGATAATCGCGCCAGATGCGCCAGCCTTCGACCGTCGCAAATGTCACCAGCACCAGCAACATGAACGCCAACACCAGGCGAAACAGCGACACCGGTGTGCCCTCGCCCGTCAGAGCGAGGGGGCCTTGGTCATCCTGATCCCCGGCTGCACGCATTCAAGTCCCTAAGTCGTCTTCTGCTGAACGCTGTTGACTATAGCCCAGCCACGCACGCGCCAACGGGTGGCAAAAAAGATTAAACCTTTGTGCCTGGCTTGGCCTCAACAGTACGCGGCGTTGGCAAGACGTGTGCAATCACGCAGACGCGCACGGCACCATCGTCAGGCAGTAGAGGAAAACCGCAGCGCCCGCTGGATATGCCTCCAGGGCTATTTCCACCGGCGCTGCAGAGCCAATACGACAAGTGAGGTAACCATGAGCAACGACGCACTCAAATCCGAAGTCCTTACCCGTTTGCACCATGCCCACCCGCATGGGCTCGGCAAGGAACTGCTGGATAACTACCGGGGCGAGAAGGAAGTGGCCAACATGCTCATGTCGCTGCAGCAAGAAGGCCTGATCCACGACGGCAGCGTGCTGAAGGACGGCGATGAAAATGTGAGCCTCAGCTACCCGATCAAACTGTCGGCGGCTGGGGTAGATGCAGCGAAAAAGGCCGAGGCAGCCAAAAAAGCCGAGTCCTGACGGGCGTGCGAGGCCGTTTGGCAGTGTTTTGAAGGGGCGGCCTGATGGCCGCCCTTTTTATTGAGTGTCTTTCTCTACGTCACGCGGCGGTTTGGCGGGGCCCTGAGGGTCCACTTGAGAGTCGTCGACGCTGGGTGAATCCGGATCAAACCCGAGGTCGTCCGGCTTGTCAGCGTGATCAGTAGAATGAGGCCCCTGCTGGGGGTTCGGTGCTTTGTCGTTACCGGTCATGGTTATTCTCCAATGGCTGCCCTATTGAAGAAACCACCCGCCCACGAAAGTTTGATTAATCTTGCACAGCACTGCGCGCAGCCTCGCACCGCGCCAACGCCTCATCCCTACCCTGCAATTGCACGCGCAACTGCTCAAGCTGATTGGCCTGCTCGGTACAGATGCCTCGCTTGTCCTCCAGGCTTTGCACCTGTACGGCAAGCTGACGGCGCAGTTCATCACTGCTGCCCTGTGCCTGGGCCAGCATGGTGCGCAGGCCCTGGATTTGCGCATCGCGCTGCTCCAATAGTTCTTTCTGTGCGCGGCTCTCGCCCGAGGCCTGGCGGTGCTCGCCCAGCAACCGTTCGTTATCCCGGTGCAGGCGGGTGAGCTCGTCCTGTTTCACCACCATGCCCTGCTGTAATTGGCGTACCTCCACCTGCATCTGCTGCAGCTGCGCTTCATGCCGGCGTTGCTCCTGCTCACGCTGGTCCCGGCTAGCATTGCGGTAATGCTCAAGCGCATCGCGGGCATGGCGGTGTTTGTCTTCCAGCGAACTGACCTGTGTTTCCTTGTCTGCCAGGCGGACCTGCAACTCGCCCAGCGACTGGCTCAGGCTGGCGTTGCGCAATTGCTCCGTTTGTAGCGTGCTGTGCGCGGTTTGCAGCTTCTCGGACTCCGCTGCCAATGCAGCGACATCAATCTGATGCTGTTGCTGGGCCTCGGCCAGTGCCTGGCGAACGGTGGCGAGTTCCTGTTCCAGGTGTTCCCGCTGCTCGGTGAACACCCGCTCAGCCTGTTCGATAGAGAGGTCGGCTTCGTCCTGCAGTTGGGTCGCCAGTTGCCCGACCATGCGGCTGAGCACCTCGCTGATCGGTGCGCCGCCTTCCGAGGGCACGGGCTGCTGGCCAGTGAGCTCTTTGAGATAGCGGTGGATGGTGGTTTTTGAGCCGGTATTGCCCAGTTCGATGCGGATGGCATCGATGCTGGGGTTCTCGCCTTTGGCAATCAGCGCCTGCCGGGCCTGCTGCACCACAACCTTGTTTATGCCACCGCGGGCCATGGGATCTCCTACTATTTTGTACTGTTGTACGTAGCATGTAGTTACATACCAATTTTGAGCCAGTGGCGTGCATATTTCAAGCCTAAGCTAAGGTGGAATAATCACGGCTTATCGAATTTGAGGGGTATTTTGCGTGGTAGGGACCAGGCTCTAGGCTTAAAGGGGCCGAAAGCTGTCATCGGTATCTGGCGCGCACGCGAATGCGCCGACGTGCGCGGGCATCGATTAGATGGTGGTGAATGGAAGCAATCAGCCGCCGTAGGCGGCATCAGGAGCCGCGAATGCAGGCTCAGCGAATAGCGGGCTGTGCAGCGGGCGGATCTGGCTCAGCGCCTTAGCCAGGCCATCTATAGGTGCCCCGCTAGGCTTGGCTTCAGCCCCGCCTGTGCACCTGGGCCGGCGTGCGGCGCATCAGCACCTCTCCGTGGCGTATCGACACCAGCGCATGGCCCTGGCTACGGACCATTTCGTAGTCATCGGGCGCCGACAGCAGCAACAGGTTGGCCGGCCTGCCCACTTCGATGCCGTAGCGCTCGCCCAGGTTGAGGGTGCGGGCACTGTTGTCGGTGATCAGGTCCAGACAGCGCTGCAGGTCCTCGTACCCCAGCATGTGGCAGATGTGCAGCCCGGCTTCCAGAATGCGCAGGATGTTGCCGTTGCCCAGCGGGTACCAAGGGTCGACGATCGAGTCCTGGCCGAAGCACACGTTCATGCCGGCCCGGTCGATTTCCGCGACACGGGTCACGCCCCGCCGCTTAGGGTAGTTGTCGAAGCGGCCTTGCAGGTGGATGCTCTCGGTGGGGCATGAGACGAAGTTGATGCCCGAGCGTTTCAGCAGGCGGAACAGTTTGGAGCAGTAGGCGTTGTCGTAGGAGCCCATCGCCACGGTATGGCTGGCCGTAACCCGGGGGCCCATTTGCCGTACCCGTGCTTCCTCGGCCAACACCTCGAGAAAGCGCGACTGCGGGTCGTCGGTTTCGTCGCAATGCACATCCACCAGGCAGCCGCTGCGCTCAGCCAGGTCCATGAGGAACTTCACCGAGGCCACGCCTTGCTCGCGGGTGTTCTCGAAATGCGGGATGCCGCCCACCACGTCGGCACCGATGGCAATCGCCTCGGTCATCAGCGCCCGGCCATTGGGGTAGGACTCGATGCCCTCCTGGGGGAAGGCAACGATCTGCAGGTCTACCAGGTGGCGCACGTCCTCGCGGACCTCGACCATGGTCTTGAGTGCGACCAGGCCGGGTTCGGTGACATCCACGTGGGTACGCACGTGCTGGATGCCGTGGTCCACCAGCATGTTAATGGTTTTCTTGGCCCGGGCCTTGATGTCGTCGTGGGTAGTGGTTTCTTTGCGCTGTGCCCAGCGCTCGATCCCCTCGAACAAGGTGCCGCTCATGTTCCACTCCGGCTCCCCCGCCGTCAGCGTCGCGTCCAGGTGGATGTGCGGCTCGACGAAGGGCGGCACTACCAGGTTCTGCGCCGCGTCCAGGTCACCGGCAGCCCCAGGCGCGACTACGTCGGGCTGGGGCACGATGGCGGCGATGGCGGCACCGTTCAATTCGATGCGAAACAGGCCAGGCCGGCCACGCAGGCGGGCGTTGATGACGTTCATGCCGTTGCTCCTCGTTCACTACCTGGGGTTGCGTGCCGGGCAGGTTGCCCTCTGGGCTCAGGCTGCGTCCAGTCCCATTTGCCAGAAATCCGCCTCCAGGCTCGACGCCTGGGCGAAAGTGCCCACCAGCTCGGCGAAGCGTTGTTCGGTCATGCTGCGGGTGGCCAGTTCGTCCAGATGCGTACGCGCCGCCGCGGCCACCGCCTGATATGCCGGCCCGGCGTACTCGCCTATCCACTCGCGATACGGGTGTTGGCTGAGGTCACCGACCTGCTCGGCCAGCGCCTGGCCGATTTCGGCGTAGCCGATCACGCACGGCGCCAGTGCCACGTGCAGCTCCAGCAGGTCGCCGGCCGCCCCGCAGTCCAGCACGTAGCGGGTGTAAGCCACGGTGGCCGGGTGTTCTGCTGCCGCTTCGATATCCGCCTGGCTCAGGCCCCACCGGGCGCACAAGCGCAGGTGCAGGTCGGTTTCGTCCAGAATCGCTGCCAACCCGGCCTGGGCTGCGCGGATATCCGCCGGGCGCCGGCTCTTGTAGGCGGCCAGCGCCCAGGCCCGGGCGAACTGGATCAGAAAGAGGTAGTCCTGAACCAGGTAATGACGAAACGCCGCCTCGCTCAAAGTGCCCTCGCCCATCTGGCGCACGAAGTCGTGGTCCACGTAACGCTGCCACTGCGGTGTGGCGGCCGCTTTCAAGCGCGCGAAGATATCCATGCTCATTGGCCCTCCGGGTAAACGGCGTCGAAGAATGCCAATTCCAGCGCTACGGTGCGCTGGTAGAAGTCCGTAGCCAGGGCAGCTTCGGCCGGGCCAACGCGGTCAAGTTCCGCCTGGAGAAAGGCAACGAAGGCCTGAAAAGCGGGGTTGTCGTGCAACGTGATCCACTCGGCGTGCACAAAGTGCTGCGGCAGCGGCTTCGGTGCCTTCAGCGCCCAATCCAGGTACAGGCCTTCGGCCACATTGAGCACTGCCAGCGCTGCAGCATACGACCGGGTGGCGGCCGCCTCGCGCATGATCGCCTTGAACCCTGCAGTGGGCACCGTATCCGCCGGCTCGCTGCGTTGGGCCGGGCTTACAGCCAGTGCGTCGAAGGCCCGCAGGAAGTAGGTGTTCTCGTCGCTGGAAATCATCCCGGCGAAACGCCCGAGGCGCAGGCGCGCCTCGAAGGTGTCTGCGGTGGCGATGGCCGCGCCCAGCAGGGTCAGGAAGCTGTCGAGAAAACGGTGGTCCTGTACCAGGTAGTCGATCATCACGCGGTCTGGCAGGGTGCCGTCGCACAGTTGAGTCACGAAACGGTGGCCGGTGGCCGCGCACCAGGTTGGCCCGCACTGGCGGCGCAAGGCCTGGTTGAAACGTTCGGTCATGAGAGTGCCTTCGATCAAGGGATGGCAGACCTATACCGCAATGCTTGTGCCCCTGTCACGCCGCGCCAGGCAAAAGAATAAAGGCTAATTGCCACCAGTCACCGTGCTGTCATCTTCCTGTCGTATTGTTGTGGCCTCACCCAGGGTCGGGAACTATCAGAAGTGATTCGTCGTTCGCTTTCTTCCGCCAGCCTGCTACGGCTGCTGATCCTGTTGCTGTGTGCTGCCACGCTGGCGTTCCTCTGGGGGCTGCATGTCTCGCAGAAAGCGTCGGCCGGGCAAGACGCGCTGGCGGCCAAAGCCGCCGAACACCTGAACCTGGCCAGCATCATCGGCCAGAACCTGCGCCAGGCACTCGACCGTGGCCAGGCAGCCACCGGCAGCGAGGCCAACGACCCCGCATTCAAGCGCCTTGGCCTTTATGACCGGCACGGCCGCCTGCTATCGGCTACCCTGCCCGACGCCCCCGCCCAGCTGCCCAAGCCCTGGCTCGCGCAGTTGGAAAGGCAACTGGCGGTATACGGTGCCAAGCCGTTTCTGGCTCAAGTACTGCCTGATGAACGCGCAGCCCTGAGGGCCCTGGTCCCCCTTGGCGGCGACAATGGCAAGGTCGTGCTGCTTCAGTTGCAGCCCCTCTACCTGGCAGAACTGCTGCACCCTGTCGACCTGGGAAGCGGCGGCAGGGTCAGCCTCGTGCAGGATGACGGGTGGGAGCGCCTGCGCATCGATGGCCGCGGTGTGACGGCTATCGAAAGCCCGCTGCAGCCGGTCTTGAGTAGCCGCGGTGCAGACGCCGGGTTGCTCACCCAGTACGGCGTAGGCGAGGCCTATCAAAGCCTGTACAGGCGGGTACCCGAACGCGGGTTCAGCGTGGTGGTGAGCCAACCCCAGGCGGAAATCGTCACCCCTTCGCAGCTGGCCTACGCCAGGCAGTTCTGGCTGAACCTGGGCATGACCCTGATGATTCTTGCCAGCCTGGCCTGGACCTTGCGCCTGCTACGTAAACGCCAGGAAGCGTTCAGCGCGCTGGAGCATGCCCAGCAGGTCAACCAGCAGTTGATCGGCCGCCTGGAGGACGAACACCGGCGTAGCAGCCATGCCGCTGCCACCGACCACCTCAGCGGCCTGCACAACCGTCGCCAGTTCGTTGAGGTGGCCGGGCTGGCCCTGACCCGCCAGCGTGGGCGGCGGCAGTTGATGGCGATCCTGTTCATCGACATGGACCGCTTCAAATCGATCAACGACTCGTTGGGGCACAAGATTGGCGACCTGCTGCTGCAGGCCGTTGCCGGACGTATTCAGCGCTTGCTGGAGCCCGGGGACGAGGCGTCGCGCTTCGGCGGCGATGAGTTTGTGGTGTTGCTGGCCGGCGAGCGCAGCGAAGACCAGATCAACGCCTGGGTCGGTGAGCTGGTGCGCAGGCTCTCGGCCACCTATGCCCTGGACGGCCAGGAGGTCAACACCAGCCCCAGCGTTGGCGTCAGCATCTGCCCGCGCGATGGCCAGGACATCGACAGCCTGATCCGCAGCGCCGACGCAGCCATGTATTCGGCCAAGCAGGCCGGGCGTGCGCAGTACCGGTTCTTCGACCCGTCGCTGAACCTGGCGGATATTCAGGCGTTTACCCTGGAACAGGCGTTCGGCAGCGGGCTGGCGGCGCGTCAGTTCGTGCTGCACTACCAGCCACAGATCCATCTGGATACTCACCAGGTGGTGGGTTACGAAGCGCTGGTACGCTGGGACCACCCCGAATTCGGCCTGCTCTACCCAGACCGCTTCATCGGCCTGGCCGAGCGCAGCGGTTTTATTGTCGAGCTGGGCTGGGAAGTGCTGCGCCTGGCCTGCGAGGCGCTGGCGGGCTGGGCCGCCGAAGGGCGGGAGGCACGCCTGGCGGTGAATGTGTCCGCCCTGCAGTTGCGCCAGGCGGACTTCGCCAGCCGCCTGCTCGATGGGTTGCACAGCCATGGCATTGCACCGGGGCAACTGGAGCTGGAAATCACCGAAACCACCATCCTGGACCCCGAAGGCCCGGGCGTTGAGCACCTGCATCGGCTGCGTCTGGCGGGCCTAGGCATCAGCCTGGACGATTTTGGCCGCGGCTACGCAGGCTTTGCCCACCTGCACTCGCTGCCGTTGAGCAAGTTGAAGATCGACCGGTCGTTGATCGCCTCACTGTCCAACAGCCCTGACGACAGCCCGATCGTTTCGTCCACGATTATTCTGGCTAAGCGGTTGGGCTTGGAAGTGGTGGCCGAGGGGGTCGAAACCCGTGAACAGGTAGTGTGTTTGAAGCTGGCCGGGTGCGATATCGCCCAGGGCTATCACTTCAGCCGCCCGCTGTCCGATGCGCAGTTGCGCGAGTATGCGCCGTTCAAAGAGGCGGAAGAAAAAGTCGCTTACTGATACCGGCAGCCCCAATTACCGCACCCGCGCATTTTGTAGGTATCGTATAAGCCTCGCACACCCCGCCGGCCCCGGACCATGACCGATATAGACCTCTACCTGCGCGCTGCCACCCGTGACAACACCCGGCGCAGCTACCAGGCGGCCATCGACCACTTTGAAACCCACTGGGGCGGCTTCCTGCCGGCCACGGCCGACAGCATTGCCCGCTACCTGGCCGATCACGCCAGCCAGCACGCGGTGAGCACGTTGCGCCAGCGCCTGGCAGCGCTTAGCCAGTGGCACATCAGCCAAGGCTTTCCCGACCCTACCAAAGCGCCGCTGGTGCGCCAGGTGCTGCGCGGTATCCGCACCCTCCACCCCGCGCCGCCACGGCAGGCGGCGCCGTTGCTGTTGCAGCACCTGCAAACCGCAGTGGGCTGCTTTGAGCAGGAGGCACGCCTGGCCCGCGGACAGCATGACCTGCACACATTGCGGCGGGCGAGGCGTGACAGCGCCCTGTTGCTGCTGGGCTTCTGGCGCGGTTTTCGCGGGGATGAACTGGCGCGGCTGCGGGTGGAGCACATTCAGGCCGAACCCGGTGTCGGCATCACCCTGTTTCTGCCACGCAGCAAAGGTGACAGAGAGGCGCTGGGGGTGCAGCACCGCACCCCTGCCCTCAAGGCCCTGTGCCCGGTAACGGCGTACCTGCAATGGCTGGAAGTGGCGGGCATTGCCCACGGCCCGGTGTTCCGCAAGCTCGACCGCTGGGGCAACCTGGGCGATGCCCCGCTCAACAGCAACAGCCTGGTCGGCGTGTTGCGGCGCATGCTCGAGCGCGCCGGGGTGCCGGCGGCGTTGTACACGGGGCATTCCCTGCGCCGCGGTTTCGCCACTTGGGCCACGGCCAACGGCTGGGAGCTCAAGGCGCTGATGAGCTATGTGGGCTGGAAAGATGCCAAGTCTGCGTTGCGCTACATCGACGCCACGCAGCGTTTCGGTGAACTCGCCCTGCTGCCGGCCAGCCCACTGCCGGCCCTTACGCCCTGACGGACCACTGGCGAGCACACTGCCACAGGCGGCCGATATCGCAGGCGCGGGCCTGTAACAGCCGGGCCGCATCGGCACAGGCCTGATCCAGGCTGATCGGCCCGTCAGCCAACGCAAACGCAGCGTCTACCCCGTGGGCGTAGAGTTGCTGGTAGCCCTCCCCCAACGTACCTGCCAGCACCACTACCGGCACGCCATGGCGCTGGGCGACCCGCGCCACGCCCATGGGCGTTTTGCCGCGCAGGGTCTGGGCGTCGAAACGGCCTTCGCCCGTCACGACCAGGTCCGCGCCCTGAACCAAGGCATCCAGCCCCGTCAGTTCGGCCACAACCTCTACCCCCGGGCGGAATTGCGCGCCCATGAACGCCCTGGCGGCAAAGCCCATGCCGCCTGCGGCGCCACATCCCGGGAAGTCGCGCACGTCCTCGCCCAGCAGGCGCGCACAATGGTCGGCAAAATGGCCGAGTGCCTTGTCCAGCGCCTGCACCTGCTCGGGGCTGGCACCTTTTTGCGGCCCGAAGACTGCCGATGCACCGTGCGCGCCGCACAGTGGGTTGTCGACGTCTGCGGCGACTTCGAACTGCACCTCGGCCAAGCGTGGGTCGAGGTCGCTGGCGTCGACCCTGGCCAGGCCTGCCAAGCCCAGACCACCCTCAACCAGCGGTTGCCCGTGGGCGTCCAGCAAGCGCAGGCCCAGTGCCCGCAACATGCCGCTGCCAGCATCGTTGGTGGCACTGCCCCCAATCGCCAACACCACACGCCTGGCCCCAGCCGCCAGCGCTGCAGCAATCAACTCACCGGTGCCCCATGTGCTGCTGCGGCAGGCATCCCGCTGACCGGTAGGCACCAACTGCAGGCCGCTGGCCTGGGCCATTTCAATGATTGCGGTGCGGCTCTGCGGCAGCCAGCCCCACCCTGCCTCCACCTTGTGCCCCAATGGCCCACGCACGGTCTGCCGGCGCAACTCGCCGTCGCTTGCCGCCAGGATGGCCTCCATGGTGCCCTCACCTCCGTCGGCCATCGGGCACTCGATCAATTCGGCCTTGGGCAGCGCCTCGCGCAGGCCGTTGGCAATGGCACGGGCTACCCCAGCCGCGTCGAGGCTGTCCTTGAACGAGTCGGGCGCGATGACGATTTTCATGGTGATACTCCTGTCCTGATAGCGGCATGCTGACACCTGGCAACGCCAGCGGCCTCAGTCAAATGCACAACGCTGCGCGGAGCTAGTTTGGGCAACTGCCTGTGCTGGTCAGCCAGCGGGCAGCAACTGCAAACCCAGGTACAGGCTGAGCATGCCCTCCATGCGCAGCGGGTCCACCTCGCCCAGCTCGGCGATGCGCTCCAGGCGATAGCGCAAGCTGTTGCGGTGGATGCCCAGCGCGTCGGCACAGGCCTGGCTCTGCCCGTCATGGGCACACCAGGCACGCAAGGTAGCAAGCAACTGGCCGTTGCCATCCTTGGCGCGGATGCGTTGCAGCGGCTCCAGTAGCTCGTCCAGGGCGTCATCGCTGCGGTGGCGCCACAGCATTGCCGGCAGCCTGTAGCGGTGCAGGCTCAATAACTGTTCGCCGGGCAGCACTTCCCTGCCGTAGGCGAGCAGGTCGCGGACCCGGCGATAGCCCCGGCGCAGTTGCTCCAACCCCTGGGCCACGCTGCCAAGCGCCAGGCGCTCGACAACCCAGCCATGGCGTTGCAGGCGTTCGAGCAGGCGTGCTTCATCCAGCGCCGCGCCTGCCGGGCGGCACCACAGCAGCGATTGGCGCGCAGGGCTCACGCACCAGCTGTCGGGGTAGCGGCTTATCAGCCAGGCGGCCAGCGCCTCGGCGTCAGGGCCCGAGGCCAGTTCAAACAGGCACGGCACCCGCGGCAGCTGAGGCTTGAGGCCCAGTTGCCGCGCTTCATCCAATAGCCGTGGCGAATCGCCCGCGCCACCCAGCAGCAACGCCAGCAGGTCATCGCAGCGCTGACGGCGCCATTGCTGATCGGCCTGCAGGTGACGCTGGGCCAGCAGCATTTCGGCAGTCATGCGCACCAGTTCGGCGTAGGTCCGCACCTGGTGCGGGTCTCCGGTAAGGCCCAGTACGCCCATCAGCCGGCCATCGAGCATCAGCGGCAGGTTCACGCCCGGTTGCACGCCCTTCAGGCAGCGTGCAGCATCGGTATCCAGCTCGACGATGCGCCCGTTGGCCAACACCAGTTGCGCACCTTCGTGGCGGGTGTTCACCCGCTCAGGCTCGCCACTCCCCAGAATCAGCCCCTGGCTGTCCATGACATTGACGTTGCACGGCAGAATGGCCATCGCCCGGTCGACAATATCCTGCGCCAGGTCGTGGTCGAGTTCGAACATTCAAGGGTCCTTGCAAGCGAGCGATTGGGCCAGGGCACAGCAGTGGCTGGCCGGTGCTGTGCAAAAGCACAAAGACAGGCATGCCGCCGTCCCCGAGACTCGGTGGGGCGAGCGCCGGCACAGGCGACGCGGCGACAACCATAACAACAGAGAACCCGATCATGGCACACAGCCCCGCCCCTGACCACGGCATGGACACCGAGCGTAACGCACTGTACCGGCGCATTACCCTGCGGTTGATTCCGTTCATTTTCATCTGCTACCTGTTCAACTACCTGGACCGCGTCAACGTCGGCTTTGCCAAGCTGCAGATGCTCGACGCGCTCAACTTCAGCGAAACCATCTACGGCCTCGGCGCCGGCATCTTCTTCATCGGCTACGTGCTGTGCGGCTTGCCCAGCAACCTGGCGCTCAACCGCTTCGGCCCGCGGCGCTGGATTGCCCTGATGATGATCGCCTGGGGCAGCTTGTCCACCTGCCTGCTGTTCGTCACCACCCCCACCGAGTTCTATGCCCTGCGCCTGCTCACCGGCGCTGCCGAAGCAGGTTTCTTCCCCGGTGTGGTGCTGTACCTTTCGCGATGGTTCCCGGCGGCGCGTCGGGGCCGCATCATGGCCCTGTTCATGTCGGCGATCCCGGTTTCGGGGTTGCTGGGTGGGCCGTTCTCCGGCTGGATCCTCGAGCATTTCGCCGCCGGCCAGCACGGCCTGGCCGGCTGGCAGTGGATGTTCCTGATTCAGGGCCTGCCGACCGTGGCGCTGGGTGCGCTGGCGGTGTTCCTGCTCAGTGACGGCCACCAGAAGGCCCACTGGTTGAATGCCCGCGAACGCCAGCTGATCGCCGCCGACCTGCAGGCCGACGCCGACGCCAAGCCCCGCACCTCTGGCGACACCGTGCGGGCGGTGCTGACCAACCCGCTGATCTGGACGTTTGGTTTCGTGTACTTCTGCATCCAGAGTGGCGTTTACGCCATCAACTTCTGGCTGCCGTCGATCATCAAGAACATGGGCTTCGACAACCCGCTGCTGATCGGCTGGCTCAGTGCCATTCCGTACCTGCTGGCCGGTGTGTTCATGATTCTGTGTGGCCGGTCGGCCGACCTGCGCAACGAGCGGCGCTGGCACCTTGTCGTCCCGATGCTGATGGGCGCAGCAGGGCTGCTGATCGCGGTGAACTTCGCCGGCACGCCGACCATCGCCATTCTGGGCCTGTCCATTGCCACCATGGGCGCACTGACCGGCCTGCCGATGTTCTGGCCGATGCCCACTGCCCTGCTGAGCGCAGGCGCCGCCGTCGCAGGCTTGGCCATCATCAACTCGGTGGGCCAGATGGCCGGGTTCCTCAGCCCGTATCTGGTGGGCTTCATCAAGGACCAGACCGGTTCGACCGACGCTGCGCTGTATTCCCTGGCGGCACTGATCGTGCTGGGTAGCCTGGTGGCCCTGCGGGTTACCCGGACGGGTGTGGTAGGCGGCGTTCACCGGTAGAGTTGCAGCGCCTGGGTGATCGAGTGCCGAGCATGCGGCGCCCGATCTTCCAGGCGCTACCTCCACCACGCCTACCCTGCCGGTCGTCAGCCCAACGCATCACCCTCCCCCGACCGGCGTCATAACCTCCAGAGCCCCTCCCTGGAGAAACGCCCATGACCCACCACGCCGTAGCCCATCTGAGCGACCTCGATGATCAGCGCCCCCTGCGTGTGCAGGCTGGCAGTGAAGAGCTCATCCTGCTGCGCCAAGGTGACCAGGTACACGCCTTCCAAGGCACCTGCCCCCATGCCGGCGCCCCGCTCGACGAAGGCCGTGTCTGTGACGGCATGCTGATTTGCCCGTGGCACAAGGCCGCGTTTGCCCTTGGCGATGGCGCAGTCTGCGAGCCGCCGGCACTCACGGGCTTGCAACGCTACAAGGCCTGGGTCCAGGACGCACGGGTATGGGTGGATGATCGCCCGATGCCCAAGCCCCAGCCAGCCCGGCGCAGCGATGCCCGCTGCTTCGTGGTGGTTGGTGCCGGCGCGGCAGGTACTGCGGCGGTCGCCACACTGTTGGATCAAGGCTTCGCCGGCCGCCTGGTGTGGATTGACCAGGAGCGCCACCCCGCTTATGACCGCACGGCACTCAGCAAATTTGTACTTGCCGGTAAAATGCCGCCTGACGAAGTACCCGCGTTGCTGGAGCCCGATGACCTGCGCAAGGGTCAGCTGGAACGCAAGCACGCCAAGGTGCGCTCGCTGAACAGCCAGAAACGCCAGCTGCTGCTGGCTGACGGGCAGAGCATCGACTATGACGCCTGCCTGGTGGCGACGGGCGCCAAGCCGAAGCGCGTGGACGTGCCAGGTAGCACGCTTGCCGGCGTGTATACCTTGCGTACCCGCGATGACGCCGAGCAATTGCTCGACGCAGCCACCCCGGGGGAGCCCGTGGTTATCGTCGGCGATGGTTTCATCGGCCTGGAGGCTGCCTCGGCGCTCTGCGAGTACGGCGCCCAGGTGCATGTGGTGAGCCGCCACGAAGTGCCCCTGGCCAAACAACTGGGCGAGCGAATTGGTAAAAGCATCCGTGCGCTGCACCAAAGCAAGGGCGTCACCTTTCACGGCCCGGCAGATGTCGTTGCAATTGAAGGCGATGAACAGGCGCAAGCCGTGTTGCTGAGCACAGGTGAACGGTTGGCCACCGCGATGGTACTGCTGGGTACCGGGGTCGAGCCCGTCACAAGCTTCATCCAGGGCGTGGCGCTGGCGGATGACAAGTCGCTGCAGGCCAATGGTGAAATGCGCGTGGCCGACGGCCTGTGGGCTGCAGGCGATATTGCCACCTTTCCGCTCTCAGGCCACGCGGTACGTATCGAGCACTGGCGCCTGGCCCAGCAGCACGGGGTGATCGCGGCAGCGAACATGCTCGGTGAGAAGCGGCACTACGCAGATGTGCCCTACTTCTGGACCTTCCATCATGGCCAGCGCTACGAAAGGCTGGGGCATGCGCAGACGTGGGACCAGATGGAGTACGTGGGGGCACCGGAATCGGGTGACTTCATTGCCCTGCAGTGTACGGCTGGGCAAGTGCAGGCCGTGATCGCCAAGGGTTATGCCGATGCGATGATGGTGCTGTCGCAGCGTATGAGGCGGCCGCTGGACCTGGCCGAAGCCCTTGAGTTGATCGTGGTGCCCGTCAGTTGAAGCCGATGACCGCTGGCGTTCCGGCTCCCAAGCCGGCTTGCCAGCGTCGGCCCACCCACCACGGTGAGCCTAACCCCCACCCATCAGCTTGATCAGCACGAGGTGCCCTGGGTAAAACGCATACCCCCACCGCCCCACGGCCGGTATTTCGGGCCTGGTACAGCGCAGTAAGCCAACCCCTAATGGGATTGAAAACAGTGCCGTGGTGAGCACAAGCCACGTAAACGGCGCCAGCAAATGCTCACGCAACCAGCCATTGGTCAAGTTCCCCGCCATGGCCAGCAGGCATGGCACTAACCACCCAGCGCCACCGTGCCGACGTGCCAGCAGCCAGCCGGCGGGTAGCAGCACCCCCGGCAAGCCATACATCAACCGATCGTTTGCCAGCCAGCCGCTTATCAGTGCTGCAAGCCCCAGCAGGCGTGCCAAGCCCTGTTGATAGTGCACACCCCAGGCAACCAGCAGCCCCAACACCAGCGTTGGCATGATGCTGAACGTCAATGACCCGCTGTCCAGCCAGCGATACACCGGTTCCGACAGCACGGTAAACACCAGCATCAAACCCAGGTACCGCAGGTTGCTGCGGGTACAGAGCGGCCCCGCCTCATTCCTGGCCACATTTACCGCAATGGCCAGGCAAAACAAAGGAAAGGCCATGCGCCCGACCACGAACAGCCCGTCGGCCTGCGGCCAGACAAAGCGCAGGTGATCGGCGACCATGGTCAGCATCGCCAGCCATTTCACCAGGTCCAGGCCGGGTGCGCGCATGGGTCAATGCCCGGTTTCAGGAGGCTGCACGCCCAGGTAGCGAGAGGTCCAGCTGGCCAGGGGGACCGGTGGTTGCTGGGCGACTATGCGCCGCCAGATCAGGGCCAGGTCGTGCCCGTTGAACATGGACCCGGGGCCGCCTGCCTGGTGCGCGGTAGGCACCTGGATCACCCACTGCCCCTGGTCATCCAGGTGGGCAAAGTCGAAGCGGAAACTGTAGTTGCCCGGCGTCCCCATGCGCAGGTCGGTCACCACCAGCGTGCGGCCCACCTGGTCATAGCGCAGCCAGTCGTCAGTGAACCAACGTAACCGTTGGTGCAACGGGTCGTTCGCCAATACCTCGGCCAACGGCAGGTGGCGGGTGAGGCGCTGCATTTCTGGCGGGCCGCGGTCGAACAGGCTGCTGACGCCTTCGTAGTAGATGCCACCGGGCGCCTTGGCCAGCACGCGCCACACCAGGCTGTTGAAGGCCATCGGGACCGCGCGCACTTCACTGGCCTGTATGCCCTGAGCATTCAGTGCGGCCTGGAAGCGGTGCTCAGCCACCATGCGGCTGCCAAGGCCAAAACCCAAGTAGGCGGTGCTGAATGCCAGTGCCAGGGCCATCAGGCGGGTGGCTTTCAACGTCACCCCCTTGCTGGCTGCGTACAGCACCGCCCCCAGCAGTGGCAGCGTGTAGACCGGGTCGATGATGAACACCGCCGCCCAGCTTTGTGGGGTTAGTTGCAATGGCCAGAACAACTGGGTGCCATACACGGTGAAGGCATCGAGCACAGGGTGGGTTACCAGTACCAGCCAGAACGCCAGGAACAGCCTGGGCAATGTATAGCCCTTGCCAGGCCAGCGTTTGTTGACCAGCCATGCCAACAACAGCGCAAGGCCGGTGAGCACGAACAGGGAGTGGGAAAAGCCACGGTGGTAGGTCATCCGTGACACCGGGTCAGCATAGCGGATGACCACGTCCAGGTCGGGCACCGTTGCCAGCGCTGCCCCGTAGAGCAGCGAACGGCGGCCCTGGAGGCGGCCCAGTACGGTACCTTGCAGCGCCGCACCTAGAACGGCTTGGGTGATGGAGTCCAAGGGAAGGCCTTTGTCAGGGGGTATTAGCGCACGCTACCTGCATACGGGCGCCCAGTGCAATTGCGGGGTCGCTCAGGCACGTGCCGAAACAGCTTGCAAACAAGCGGTGCGGCCGTTCGGTAACTTTTCTCACATTCGGGGCAGTGCATTTGATAAAAAGCCCGCATGCCTACTTTTATGTTTGCCCACCTGCGCCGCCGCTGGTTCAGCTGGCTGTGCGCCGCCCTGTTGCTGCTCGGGCTGCCGGCCGGCTGCTCCGTGTTGCAACACAAGGAACGGGAACTGGTGTTCCGTATCGAGCCGGGCCAGGCCAGTTGGTTCCATGGCCTGCCCAGCGGCATCCAGGAACTGGACCTGCGCCCGCGTACCTTCACCGACAACCAGAGCCTGCACGCCTGGTGGTGGCCCGCACAGCGCGCCAACGCCCCGGCCATCCTGTACCTGCACGGCGTGCGCTGGAACCTCACCGGCCAGCTGTTTCGCATCGAGCAGTTACATGCCATGGGCTTTTCGGTGCTCGCCGTGGATTACCGCGGGTTTGGCCGTAGCCGCGGCGACCTGCCCTCGGAGGCCACCGTGTACGAGGATGCGCGCATTGCCTGGGAGCGGTTCGCCCAGCTGCAGCCGGACCCTGCCAAGCGGCTGATCTTCGGCCATTCACTGGGTGGCGCGGTGGCGGTGGAACTGGCCAGCGAGCTGGCCCGTGATGCACGCCACAAGGCGGCCGTCGCCCCGGCACGGGGGCTGATTCTGGAGTCCACCTTCACCTCGCTCGGCGATGTGGCCGCCGTGGTGGCCAACACTTCACTGCCCGTGCGCTGGCTGATGTCGCAGAAATTCGACTCGCTGAACAAGATTCACGAAGTGGGGGTGCCGGTGCTGCTGGTGCATGGGCTGGACGACCGTTACGTGCCATCACGCTTCAGCCAGCAACTGTTCGAAGCAGCGCAAGAGCCCAAGACCTTGCTGCTGGTACCTGGCGCCACCCACAACAACAGCATGAGCCTGGCGGGCCAGCGCTACCGCAAGGCCATCCAGGCGTTGCTGTAGGCCCCAGGCCACAGTCATTGCACCGGCAGGAAGTTCATCAGCAACAAACTCTGCGCATAGTTCAGGCCAATACGGCGGTAGCGCTCATCCAGCAGCTCGGCCAGCAGGTCAAGGCGGGCCACCACCTTGCCAAACTCCACGGCAAAGCTCAGGTTGCTGCCCTCTTCTGACAGTTCGTTGGAGAACAACAGCAGTACGCCATTGGCATCCTGGCGCTGGCTGAGCATCCAGGTGGCCTTCTCGATGTTGCGCGCGGCGTTGTTGACGAACAGCGGGTCGATGGTGTCGGTGATGTAGAACTCGGTGCGCCCACCGTGCGCTGTGATCAGCATGCTGCCAATGGCATAGATGAAGGCGCCCACACGGTCACCGCGAAATTCGGGGCTCAGGGCGTAGCTCAGGGCCGCCAGGTCGCGGCGGTTACCCAGCTGCGGCAGGGGCTGGCGTTGCTCGATGGCAATACGGATCTGCCGCTCGGCGGTGGCGGCATCCAGGTAGCCGGACAGCTTCCACTGGCTGGGGTTGCGCAGGTACAGCTTGTTCATCAGCAGGTACAGGCTTTGCAGGTTGTCGCGCATCGCCAAGGTGGCCAGCCGGTCTACGCTGGTCTGGAACAGCTCGCTGGGTTTGCCGTCACTGAACTGGGTGACGATATCACGCCCCTGCTGATGGCTGCAGGCGCACAGGCATGTGAGGGCACCTGCCAGCAGCAGGCGGAGTAACAGGTGGGGCTTGCACGCAACCATCGGCACCGGGTCGAAATCGGCGGCCACGCGGGGATCGCAGCGGCCTGGGCCTAGGATAGAGCGCCGAAAATGGAAAAAGTGCGGGTGGCTGTGGGGCGCGGCCCTTAAAGGCGGGGTGAACAGCCCTAGCACCGTGGCTGCTAGGCAGACAACTTGCTTCGCAGGCAACCCACGCCCATTGTGAGAGCAACTGTCTTCCACAAGATCTCAAAATTGGTGCAATCCCTGTGGGAGCGGGTTTACCCGCGAAGCAGGCAGCGCGATGTATGGCA